>DASYSH010000055.1:0-8264 GCA_036003525.1 Gemmatimonadaceae bacterium
CGCCAGGCGCGTGATCCTTGTGGTGCTCTTCGACACGCGCACGACGCTCGGGCTCGTGCGCCTCAAAATGAAGGAAACAGTGGGCGAGCTGACGAGACTGTTCGAGCAGGTGTTTTCGCGGGGGAACGATGGAACGGTGCAGCCGCAGGGCCTTCTGCACGGGGCCGAAGACGAAATCGACAAGCTTTTCGGATAAGGAGAAAAAGCCATGTCGATGATCAACTACGCCTCGCGCGAGATCAACTGCAAAATCGTCTATTACGGCCCCGGACTCGGCGGCAAGACGACGAACCTCGAGCACGTGTACGGCAAGGTGAAGCCCGACACGCGCGGCAAGCTCATCTCGCTCGCAACCGAAACCGAACGCACACTGTTCTTCGATTTCCTGCCGGTCGACCTCGGCACGATTCGCGGATTCAAGACGCGCTTCCATCTGTACACGGTCCCGGGTCAGGTCTACTACAACGCGTCGCGCAAACTGATTCTGAAGGGCGTCGACGGAATCGTGTTCGTGGCCGACTCGCAGATCGAGCGCATGGAAGCGAATCAGGAAGCCATGCAGAATCTGTACGACAACATGGCCGAGTACGGATACGATCTCACGCGGATGCCGTTCGTGGTGCAATACAACAAGCGCGACTTGCCGAATGCGTCGCCGCTGAGCGAGCTGCAGGCGGCGCTGAACCCGGGCTGGGAAGTCGCGGACGCGGCCAAGCAGCGGCTCACGCCCGATCCATACCATGCGGGCGAGAATCTCATCGAACAGGTTCCGACGGGTGAGTGGATCGAGCGCGCGACGTATTTCGAGGCGGTCGCGGTGACGGGTGACGGTGTGTTCGACACACTGAAGGCGGTCAGCAAGCTGGTGCTGAAGACGCTCGCGTGACCCACGCGCGCGGTGCGGGCGCGGCGGTGGCCAGGCAGCAAATGTTCAACCTGCCTAATACCATCTCTGCGGCCCGCATCCTCGTTTCGCCGCTGATCGCGCTGCTTCCGCTTTTGCCGTCGCCGTTCTGGCGCGGCATGGCGTTCGTGCTGTACGTCATCAGCGCGGTCTCCGATTATTTCGATGGCTGGTTCGCGCGCACCCGTGGCCTCGTCACGGACCTTGGGAAGGCGCTCGATCCGCTCGCCGACAAGCTGCTCCTCGTCGCGACGTTTATCCCATTGATCGTGCTTCAGGCGCCGCGGACCGACCCCGTGGGCACATTCATCGCGGGTGTCCTGCGCATTTCCCCGTCGAACGCGTTCATCTTTCCGTTCACGACATGGTTCGGGACGTTCACGCTCCCGTGGTGGGTCGTCGCGCTCGTCCTCGGACGCGAACTCGTGATGACGATGTTCCGCCAGATGGCGCAGATGCGCGGCGTCGTCATTGCCGCGAACGCGCCGGCAAAATTGAAAGCCGTGATGCAGTACATCTGGGTCGGCGCGGCATACTTCTGGTTCTGCGCGCAGTCGCTCGCGGCGACAGACGGCTGGTCGGGCCATGCGGCGTGGGCATGGTTTTCGCCGATCGTCGGCGCGATCGGCGTCGTCACGATGTGGATCGCGGTGACGCTCACGATCGTGTCGTTCGCGATCTATCTCATGCAATACCGCAAGCTGATCACGAGCTGAGAGTGCGATGAACGTTGAAGTCGTCACGATCGGTGACGAGCTGCTGCTCGGATTTACAGTCGACACGAACGCCGCGCACCTCGCGCGGGAACTCGCAGCGGCGGGGATTGGCATCGCCCGGCGCACGACATGCGGCGACGATCCCGCGCAGATCGCAGCCGCGGTGAAAGAAGCGCTCGACCGCACGGGCGCCGTAATCACCACCGGCGGACTCGGACCGACTTCGGACGATCTCACCAAGCCGTCGATCGGCGCGATTTTCGGACGCGCAATGGTTTTCGACGAAGCGATTTGGGAGGAACTGAAAGTCCGCTGGAAATCGTACAAGTGGCCGGGAGAGATTCCGCAGTCGAACCGCCAGCAGGCCATGATTCCGGAGGGCGCGGTGATCTTGCAGAACCGCCACGGCTCTGCTCCGGGAATCTGGCTCGAGGATGAATCCAAGCGCTGGGTCGCGATGCTCCCGGGAGTCCCGCGCGAAATGCGCGGCATGCTCGCCGATGAACTGTTGCCGCGCCTGAAATCGCGGATGAGCGGCACGCCGACGGTAGTGGCATCGCTCACGCTTCGCACGATCGGCATTGGCGAATCGGCGTTGGCGGACTTGCTGGGTCCGCTGGCGAAAGGGCCGCCGGGCCTGCCTCTCGCGTATTTGCCCTCGGTCGAAGGAACGGATCTGCGGCTGACCACCCGCGACGCTTCGCCTCGAGTCGCGCAGGAAAGACTTGCAGCCGGAGCGTCGCAACTCAGAACTGTTTTAGGCCAGTATGTGTACGGTGAAGAAAAGACCGACCTTGCCGCGGTGGTGCTCGATCTGCTGCGAAAGGAGGGAATGAAAATCGCCGTCGCCGAGAGCTGCACCGGTGGAATGCTTGGCGCCCGGCTCACGGCGATCCCGGGATCCAGCGACGTCGTGCTTGGCGGCGTCATCGCGTATGCGAACGAAATCAAGGAACTGCACCTGGGTGTGCGGCCCGAGACACTCCGCGCGAACGGCGCCGTGAGTGAAGAAACCGCGCGCGAAATGGCGGCTGGAGTGTCCGCACGATTCGGCGCGCAGGTTGGCGTCGCGATCACCGGGATCGCCGGGCCGGGCGGCGGCACTCCCGACAAGCCCGTCGGAACGGTATGCATTGCGGTGGCCGCGCCGGGTTCGGCACGGTCGGTCAGGGTGCAGATGCTCGGTGACCGCGACGAGATCCGCCGCCGGAGCGCCCAGGCGGCCCTGAACCTTGTCAGACGAAGTCTTATCGAGTCCTGAGCCGCCCCAACGGGCCTCTCGCGAAACGCAGAAGGGCTTGCCGTCGTAGTTAGTTTACACTCATGAACGACGACAATAATCCACAGGGCTCGAACCCGTTCGACGACGCTTTTTTGCAGGCGGACGGCGGGGCAAATCCTGCCAGCGACGAGCAGCGCTCCGTGATCGACGCGCAGCTCGAAATCGCGGCCGCGCAGGTCGCCGAGCAGAAGGACAAACTTCTCCGCCTTCATGCGGAGTTCGATAATTTCAAGAAGCGTTCCGTGCGAGAGCGGCAGGAAGCCGAGGCGCGCGGAATGTCGGTTCTCGTTCGCGGCATTCTCGACGCGCTCGATGACCTCGGCCGGTTCGCGCACGTCGATCCCTCGACGACCGACGCGACGACCGTTCAGCAGGGCGCTGAAATGGTCGAGAAAAAACTCCTCAAATCACTTGCGGGACACGGGCTTGAAATCGTGGACCCCGTCGGACATCCGTTCGATCCGTCGCTGCACGAGGCCGTGACGACGACGCCTGCGCTTACGCCTGAGGAAGATCATCTCGTGGCGCAGGTCTTTCAGGTTGGCTACGTGTTCAATGGACAGCTGCTCCGGCCCGCGCGCGTGGTCGTGAAGCAGTGGAAGGACGCGTAGGCCCGGCCGCACTCTATGGCACAAAAAGATTTCTACAATGTCCTCGGCGTCTCCGAGAAAGCCACGGGCGACGAGATAAAAAAACAGTATCGTCGTCTCGCGAAGCAGCATCACCCGGATTCCAACAAGGGTGACGCAAAGTCCGCCGAGCGCTTCAAGGAGATTTCGGAAGCGTATCAGGTGTTGAGCGACGACAAGAAACGTCAACAGTACGATGAGATGCGCCGTCTCGGCGCGTTCGATTCGATGTCGTCGCGCGCGCAGCCTCGTGGCGGCCCGCGTACGGGCGGAGCGCGCCCGCGCGGCGCGCCGGGCGGGTCGACCGGATCGTTCGAGGAGTTCGATGTCGGCGGGCTTGGCGGACTCGGCGACCTGTTCAGCTCGATGTTCGGGGGCACCGCGGGGCGCGCGCAGCGGCCGAGCGGGCCGGAGCAGGGGCAGAGCGTCGAGACCACGCTCGACATTCCGTTTCGGACCGCGGCGCTCGGCGGGAAGGTGCCGATCGAGCTCGAGCTGAACGAAGAATGCATCACATGCCATGGCAGCGGCGCGGCGCCCGGCGCGAAGATCCAGACGTGTCCGGAGTGCGGCGGCCGCGGGACGATCTCGTTCGGTCAGGGCGGGTTCGCCGTGAATCGCCCGTGCCCGATGTGCCTTGGGAAGGGGACCGTGCCGTCTGAGAAGTGTCCGACGTGCGGCGGCTCCGGCGAGCAGCGCAGCCGGAAGAAGGTGAACATCAGCGTTCCGTCGGGCGTGGATTCGGGATCGAAGATTCGCTTGAAGGGGCAGGGCGGCCGCGGGGTTCGCGGCGGTCCGGCGGGCGACATTCTCATCACGTTCAATGTGAAGCCCGATGACACGTGGTCGCGCGAGGGGCTCGACTTGATCGTGCATTCGCCCGTGAACATCGCACAGGCGACGCTCGGTTCGAAGGTGAGCGTCGAAACGCTCGACGAGAAGACCGTTTCGATCAAGATTCCCGCCGGCACTCCCGGCGGAAAAAGATTTCGCGTGCGCGGCCAGGGGATCGCGAAGGATGGCAAGCGCGGCGACTTGATCGTCGAGCTTTCGGTGACGGTGCCCGAGAAGCTGAATGAGAAGCAAGCCCAGCTGATGAAAGAGTTCGCGGACGCGGCTGGACTCCCGCTCTAGGAGCGGAGCTGTACTCGACCTGCATTTTCTGCCACACCAGCCTCGGCGCCAACGAGGCGATCGAACACTTTCCCGTCGGCCGCCGCCTCGCATTCGATGAGGCGAAGGGCAGGCTGTGGGTCGTGTGCAAATCGTGTGAGCGGTGGAATCTTTCGCCGATCGACGAGCGGTGGGAGGCGATCGAGGAGTGCGAGAAATTATTTCGTGAGACGCGGCTGCGCGTGTCGACGGATAACATCGGGCTCGCGCGATTGAAGGAGGGGACGACGCTGGTGCGCGTTGGCGATCCGCAGCGACCGGAGATGGCGGCGTGGAGGTACGGGGATCAGTTCCATCGGCGGCGCAGAAAGCACTACGCGATGGTTGCGGGCGGCGCGGTGCTTGTAGGAGGTATCGTGATCGCAGGCCCGGTCATGGGGCTGATCGGCGGAGGCGCGTTCAATATCGTGAACGCGGGTTCACAACTGTATCGGCACAGCACCGTCGCACGCGTGCGCGTGAAAGGTCAGGTACTGAAGCTCAGCAGGAAAATGCTCGGCTTGGTGAGCCTGAAAGCGGACTATGAAGGCGGCTTTGCAATCGAGGTCCCGTACAAGACTCGGCAAGCGTGGTTCAGCAGCTACGCCAGGAACAACATTCCGCGCGTGGAACTGAAAGGCCACGAGGCGCTTGGCATAGCGCGCACACTGCTTCCATTGATCAATCACTCCGGCGCATCTTCAACGGACGTCGCGGAGGCCGTGAGTGTGCTGGAGCGGTCGACCGGAACCGAAAACCTGTTCGGAAACACCGCCGTCTCCTGGCGCGCGTTGTCGGAAAAGGCTGCGCGACGCAAAATGTGGAATTGGGATCCGAAAGGCGCGACCGGCCAGTTCTCTCTGCTGCCCGCGCCGGTCCGTCTCGCGCTCGAAATGTCGCTGCACGAGGAGGACGAGCGCCGCGCACTCGAAGGCGAACTTTCGTTGCTCGAAGACCGCTGGCGCGAGGCAGAAGAAGTCGCGGCGATTTCGGACGACATGTTCCTGCCGTCCGGCGTCAGTGCCATGCTCGACCGGATGAAGCGCGACCCGCGATGAGCGCCGGCTATTTCAGCGCATAGAGATGTCCATCCGTGCTGCCGATGTATAGCACGCCATCGACGATGACCGGCGATGAGAGGAACGAGCCGAGCGTGAACATGTTGTGCACACCGATGATCACGCCGTCGAGCGTGAGGTCGGGATAGAGCGCCTCCGACTTCATGTGGCCGTCTGCGTCGATGTATTTCGAAGCGTTTGCCTTTGAGCCGTCGCTCTGGAATTCCGCGCGCGTCGCACCGGTGGCGAGGTCGACGCGGTGCACCCAGCCGTCCGACGAACCGAAATACATTTGATCGCCCACGATCGCCGGCGATGAGAACGAAATGGCTCTCATCGCGACGCTGTACACGATTTCACCGCTGGCGCCGTTTACCGCCTTGAGACGCATCCCGTCGGCGGTGGGAAAATAGACGACACCATTTCTCGCGGCCGGTGATGCGATCACCCACCCTCCCTTGTTGTCGACCGACCAACGCAGCTGTCCGGTCTTTGCGTCCACAGCGTAAAAGTGCCCGTCGCGGCACCCGAAATACACCGCGCCATCCGCGACGGCGGCCGAGCTCGCGATCCCGATCTGGTTGTGTGTCACCGTGTCGTTGCCGGTTTGAAAGCGCCACTGCTCCTTCCCGCTATTTGCATTGAGCGCGTACATGTTTCGGTCCCAGCTGCCGATGTATACGACGCCCGCGGCAACGGCGGGAGATGCGTGCACCACATCACGCGTCTCGAATTTCCAGCGCAGCGATCCGTTCGCCGCGTCGATCGCGTAGACGTTGTGATCGCCACTTCCGATGTACACGACGCCGTCCGCCACCGCCGGCGACGATAGAAAGACATCGAACGGATCGGGCATCATCTCCGTCGGCGGCACGGCGCCGTGAATTCCCCGCGCCGTGAACCTGCTTTCGCCCGCCGTCTTGAAGGCCCAGAGCTGTTTCCCGGTTGCGGCGTCGATCGCATAGACGCGTCCATCGCCGCTCGAGGCGATGATGGCGCCGTTCACAATGGCCGGCGATGAACTCACCGCGCCGCGCGTCGCGAATTTCCAGCGCAGGGACCCGTCGCCGCGGTTCACGGCGTAGATGAAGCTGTCGGTGCTTCCGAAATACACCGCATCGCCGGCGACGACGGGCGACGATACTACTCGCCCGTTCGTCTTGAATTTCCACAGCGGCTCCGTGAGGGAAGGCTGCGGCGAATCGTAAATTCCCCGATGATCGGGCCCGCCGCGGAACATCGGCTGCGCGAACGCGCTCGAAGCCGCGACGAATCCGGCGGCACATGTGAAAACGGCAACTGTGATACGCGACACGCCGATACCTCGGGATTGAGTTCGAACAACAGAGTGAGCGGGGATCACCGTCGTGCGTGCTATCGCGAACTCGCCTCGCGAAACGCGACTTTGATCAGGCTGGCGGCGGCCGCATCGAACTCCGCCGCACGCGCTCTATCGCCGCCGGCAAAGCGCTGCCTGAACGCGGAAAGATCGATGCTCGCGAGCACGTCCTCGGCGCCGCGGGCCATCGCAGGGACGCCTGCCTTGCGCAGCGCCTCATCGAGCTGCGCAACCGCGCTCGTCAGAAGATCCCGGACAAGGTAGACATAGCTCTTGTCGCGCAAAACTTGTCCGTGGCCCGGAACTATCGTCGCGGCGTCGAGCATGGCGAGGCGGTCCAGCGTTTTCGCCCAGTCGCGCGGATAGCCGTCGTACACGTAGGGAATCGGATGAACAATCAAATCACCCGCGATGACGATCCGCTCTTTCGGCAGGTAAACCACCGCATCGCCGGGAGTGTTTCCTCTTCCGAGGAACTTCACCTCGACTTCGCGGTTGCCGAGGTCAATGGTGAAGTCGTGGTCAAAGGTCAGAGTGGCGCTTTGGAATTTGGCGGTTTGAAGATCCGCGACAGCCTGCGCGCGCCGCGAGAGCGCGTCTCTGACGAACGTTTTCTCTGAGTCGGTAAGCGCACGTCCGTCACTCGTCGTGCCTTTCTCGATGATCGCTTGAATCTGAGGAATGGGCTTTGCGATTCTGCTTCCGGAACTCGGCCCGGCGAGATCCATGTCTCGCTTTGTTTCGACGTGAGCGATCACCGTCACCGCCGGGAATGCGTCCATGTACGCGCGGTTCCCGTTGTTATGGTCATTGTGCCAATGCGTATTCAGCAGAAAGCTGACGGGCTTGTTCGTCCACCTACGGATTTGATCGATGTCTTCGCGCGCGTCGGACGGAAGGAATCCGGCGTCGACGACGAACACTTGTCGATCGCCGATGATCACGGTGGTGTTGCCACTGACAAGACCATCCTGCGCGTCGCGATGTTCGATCGCGAACACGCCGTCCGCGAGCTTCGTGACGCGACGCGGCGACTGCGCGGCGGCCATCGATGCAAGGATCGCTCCGATTGCAACGACTCGAATCACGTCACGCCTCGCGTCGTTTGGAGAAGACCCACGGCACGAGTTCGGGCTCTGTGTACGCCCACTCCCATGAGTTGTGGTCGACACCGGCGTACTCGG
>DASYSH010000056.1:0-3964 GCA_036003525.1 Gemmatimonadaceae bacterium
GGCGGGAAGAAATATTCATTCTGATAACGGTAGATCTGCACCGGACGCGCGCCTGGCGCGTTATTCGGATAGTAGTGCCCGTGATATTCGTACACGGTCACCGGCGTCCAGCGCCGGTAGCTGCGATGCCAGTCGCCCGCGACTTGCGCATTGAAGCCGAACACGCCGATCTCCGCGCCGAAGCGCGGGTCGACCCGCTCGACCGGCTGGTACGGACGTGCGCGGCCGAAATCGACTTCGACCGGCGCGCGCTTGTAGTTGTAGCGGCGATCGCGGCCGATCCATTCGCGGTCCGTCGGCGGCAGAAAGTATTCGCCGTTGTACGAATAGACGACGACCGGACGCGCGCCTTCGACCGCATTGCGGTAGTAGTGCCCGTTGATGTCATACAATGTCACCGGCGTCCACTTGCGATAGTTCTCGTGCCAGTCGCCGTGGCGTTCGGGCGAGTACGCGACGACGCCGATGTCGGGTCCGAGCCGCGTGCCGAAACGCACGCTGATTCCCACCTGGGCCTTGGCCTGCGTCGGCAGCGCGAGAAGCGCTACCGCGAGCGGCGCGGCCATCCATTTCGAAATACGCATTCGTTCGTGCTCCTGTTTGCGTTGATTGTGATCAGAGCTTCTTTGCGGGTACGAGCAGAATCCCGGCGCCAATGGCGATCGCCGCGACGCCCGCCCATGCCGGCACGTTGACGTGTTCCTTTTCGCTGAAGCTGAAATGCAGCCCCAGGAAATCGCCGTCGTGCCGGTCCTTCGTGTAAGTGAATCCGCCGTACATCAGGGCCGCGGCGCCGGCTGCGATCAGGATGATCGCCAATCCCTTCATCGAATTCATAGAACGGGCCTGCGGCCCTGGATGACGCGCACGAGCACGACGACGATCGCGATGACGAGCAGGATATGGATCAATCCGCCCATCGTGTATGAAGTCACCATGCCTAGCAGCCAAAGGATGACGAGGATTGTTGCGATGGTCATTAACATGTGAAGCGCTCCTGGTATCGTGAAGGTTTACGTGATGAAATCCGTGCTGCGCGTGCTGCGTCCTTATGGCTTCGGCGCCACGAGATAATCCGACGCGATCAACAGTCGAAACTCGTCGCGGCGGTTCTGTGCCTCCGCGGTCGTCGACGTTCCGGCGGCAGTCGGCATGCGCTCGCCTTCGCTCGTGATCTCGACGCGAACCGCGTCGATGCCCTGCGAAACGAGGTATGCCTTGGCCGCGGTCGCCCGGCGTCCGCCGAGTCCCATGTTGTAGCTGTCCGATGCGCGCTCGTCCGTGTTGCCGACGATGATGATTCGCATTCCCGGATTTGCGCGGAATACCATGACTTTCGCGTCGAGAATCGCTTTCGACTCCGGCGTGAGATCCGATTTGTCCGTGGCGAAGTGGATCCGCTCCTCCATCGTTGCGCGCGCCGCGGCCGACGACGGCGGCGGTGTCACGACTGCAGGCGCCCTGTTCAGCGAATCACGCAGCGCGAGATAATCGCGCTCTGCGCGGCGACGCCGTCCCTGTTCCTCGGCGCTCACCGAATCCGGCCGCTGCACGTACGGTGCCGCGGGGATCATTTTGTCAACTTGCACGATGCGCGTGAGATGGTTCGGGCTGCGGAACAAGCTCAGCCCGAGATGCACGCTTTGGTTCGATTTCCAGTTGTAGTTCGCGAGAAAATCGGCGACCACGTCCGCGCGAATCGCCACCATGTCGTTCAGCGCGTATTTCGCGCCGACGAGCGCGTTGACGCCGTAGCTGTGCGAAAAGTTCGTTTCGGTGCTGGCGCCGGCTCCTGCGCCGAGCATCACCGTGATGGGGCCGCTCTTGATGACGCTCGCGACGAGCCGTCCCGAGAGCATGCCGACGTTCACGTCCGCGAGGCCGAGCGTACGGCTCGACTTCATCTCGGCTTCTTCGAACTCGATCGCCCAGCGTGGATCGAGAAAGACACCGACGCGGCCGCCCGCGCCGATTCCCTTGTCGAGCGTCAGGGTCTGGTCGAACCGTCCGGCGCTGCCGAACGCTCCGAATTCCACGGTGCCGCGCTCCTGCGCACCCGCGGGCAAAGCCCACGCGAGCGATGCAGCGAAGGAACAACCGATCACAATCGCTTTGTACGACATGTGCGTCTCCGTTAAGTGCTTCATGGGAGCGTGATCACGTTGTTGGTTCCGAGCGAGACGGCGCCGTTGCGTGCGAGTGCACGGCCAAGCAGCGTTGCGTTATCGACCAGCGTGATGCTCGTAAGTGCGAGGATATTTCCCTGCCACTGCGACGCCGTGCCGAGTGTGGCGGAGCTGCCGACCTGCCAGAACACATTCGCGGCTTGCGCGCCGTTGATCAGCACGATGTTGCCGGCCGTGGTGAGCGATGTGCCGGCCTGGAACACGAACGTCGCGTTCGGGTTGCCGCCGCCATCGAGCGTGAGCGTTCCGGAGACGCTGATTCCGCTCGCCGTGCAGTAGACGCCCGCTGCTTTCGTCGTGCCGCCGAGATTCGCAACGATCGCGTTCGCGGGCGGGCAGGGCAGTGCGGCGAGTGTGTTGTACGCGGTGGTGAGATCGATCTGCCCCTGCAGCGCGACTGCGTCGCCGAGGTGACGGACTCCGGTGATCACGCACGGGCCGAAGCCGGTGAGCGTGTTCCCCGGGCTGATGCTGACGTCGGCGTTGATCGTGCCGTTCGTGACACAAGTGACTGCGGTGCCGGCCATGATGCCGTTCGGCGCCGCTGTGCCGAGTGCCGCTCCGCCTGCGGGCGGCGTAACTACCGCGACCGTTTCATTCACCGTGGCGGTGCCATTGATGGCGCCCGTCGCGGCCTTGACCGTATTGGCGAAGACTCCGGCCGTCGCGCCTGCCGTGAACAAACCAGAAGCGGTGATCGTGCCGCCGCCATTGATCACGGACCAGATCGGTACGATGACCACGACATTTCCAAGACCGTCCTTGCCGACGGCGCTGAACTGCTGCGTGCCGTTGACGAGCACGTTCGCCGGATTCGGCGAGACGGTGATCGTTGCGAGCACACCGGCCGGCGGCGTGGCGGTGATGACGACCGTCGCGAAGCCCGACGAACCGCCGCTGGTCGCTTTCACCGTGTTGGTGAATGTTCCCGCGGTGGCGCCCGCCGTGAAGAGGCCGCCCGCGCTGATCGTGCCGCCGCTCGCGACGACCGACCATGCCGGCGTGATCACGACTGGATTGCCGGCGGCATCGGCGCCCGTCGCCGTAAACTGCTGGAGACCGTTGACCTGCAAATTTGCCGTCGACGGCGCCACGACGATCGTGGCGAGAGGACCGGCGGTGACGGTCAGCGTGCCCAGCGCGGTGATTCCGCTGCCCGACGCCTGAATCGTCTTGGTGAATGTTCCGATTGCGGCGCCTGCTGTGAGCAGTCCGGCCTGATTGAGCGTGCCGCCGCCAGCGACGATCGCCCAGGTGGGCGTGAACGCGACAACGTTTCCACCCGCGTCCTTACCAATGGCGATGATCGTCTGGCTGGACCCGGCCGCGAGTGTGAACGGTGCGTTCACGATTGAGATCGAAGCGAGTGCGCCAGGCGTCACGGTGACCGACGTGCGGCCGGTGATCCCGCCGACTGTGGCGACGATCGCGTTGGTGAAAACGCCTGTGGTTGGGCCCGACGTGAACATGCCGGACGCGTTGATGGTGCCGCCGTTCTGCGCGACCGACCACACCGGAGCGATCGTGATGACGCGTCCGTCTGCATCGAGACCGACGGCGGTCATCTGCTCCGAAGCGCCGGACGAGATCGATGCGTTTGGCGTGACGACGATACTGGCAAGTGATCCAGGTTCAGAAATTCCGTGTACGTCGCACGCCGACGAAAGAATACCGGCAAGCGCGACCGCGGTGACAAATCCAAAACCTCTGTGCATGCTGCTTCGCAAATTCCCCATGGTGCTGCTCCCGCAACCTCCGTGATTCCTACAACACTTCGT
>DASYSH010000057.1:0-7583 GCA_036003525.1 Gemmatimonadaceae bacterium
TGTAGGCTGGCGTATCGTCGGAGTCGAGGTGAGATCCGTCCGGGCAGCGAAACGCGGAGAGTGTGGCCTGATCGGCGGAATTGAGTGTGGGTGCGCCAACCGTGCTCGCGAAGCGATCCCAGTAGCGATCGCGCGGATAACGCCGTTCTTCCACGGCGCGTGTGCGGCCGCTGCTTGGCAGCTCCACGAAGATCACCCGTCCACCTCGCCGTGAAATCTGCGCGGCCAGCCCGGCGACATAGGCTATCGTCTGCTGAAGTTCTAGCGGCGTGGTCCCTTGCCCTCCAGTCGTTTCGTACAGCCGTGCCGAGCGGGCGTCGGCGGCGGCGGTATCGACTCCCGTAAAGTGCAGCATACTCTTCCGGAGGAAAGGATCCGCGAGCACCCCCGGCGCCGGCCACCTCGCCAAGCCGAGGATCGGCTTTGCCATCGTCCGGATGTCGAGCCCGAGAATTGAAAGATGCGATCTCGCGACGATACTCAAGCGCACGTCTATCAGGCCCACCCACGTTGCGGAAGGAAGCCGCAGCAGCGGCAGCCCGGTGCGTTCACGTACGCGTTCGTCCTCGCCGAAGAGACTCGTCGGCTCCACGCCGCACACAACGGTGCCGCTGAACGTCGACGCGCGCGCGATCTGTTCCAGAACGGGTAGACACGAGATGCCCGGCTGCGCCAGTTGGAACACACGCCGCCCGTCGAGAGCGGCCGACATCGTGGCGGCATCGAGACCTCGGAGCGCGCGCGACGATCCGGCGATGATCACGGCGCTGTTCGGCGCCGACATCGCATCGCGAGCGACGATGGCGAGTACGCCTTCGGAATCTGGAATTTGCGGCCTCTGTCCGTGGAAGCGGTAGTCCGCCTCCAGTGCGGCGAGCAGCAGAGCTGCAAACGCAAGCGCTCCGAGCCAGACCGCGGCGAGGGGACCAATCGGCACCCGTGCGCTAGAACTGAAAATAGATGAACGCACGGTTGTCGTTGCTGAACATCACGAGCGCCGCGATCATCGAGCCAAGCGCGACTGCACGGAGTGGCGCGGGCCACGCGTCCACGATCGCCCGAATCGATTGCGCGCGGAACCGGATGTGCGTTGCCACGAGCGCGAGCGGAAGGGCGAACGCAATCGCGCGGACCGCATGGTTACGGACGACATCGAAAGTTCCGACTTCTGCGCCTGACATGGCGGAAAGCAGACGAAACGCCGATGGCAAATCGGGCGCCCTGAAAAACACCCAAGCGATTGTCACCGCGAGGAAAGTACACGCACCGAGCGCCCGGCCGAGCGCCGGCCCCGGAGTTCGGATTGCGAGGCGCGTCCATACGGCGCGTGCGGCGCGCTCGGCGACCAGCAACACACCGTGAAGCGCGCCCCACGCGAGGAACGTCCAAGCGGCGCCGTGCCAAAGCCCGCCGAGCACCATCGTGATCATCACGTTCCGCACTGTGTTCACGACGCCGTGGCGATTTCCTCCGAGCGGGAGGTACAAGTAGTCGCGCAGCCAACTCGAGAGCGAGATGTGCCACCGCCGCCAGAAATCGGAGAGACCGATCGCACCGTACGGGCTGTCGAAGTTGTCAGGCAGTTTGAATCCGAGCGCGAGCGCCGCTCCGATCGCGCAGTGGGTGTAGCCGGCGAAGTCGAAGAAGATCTGGCCTGAGAACGCGAGCGCGCCCGCCCACGCGTCGAGCGTGCCAGGGCGCGCGGCGGCGTCAAACACAACGTCTGCCGTCGGCGCCAGCAGTCCGTCAGCGAGCACGACCTTCTGGAACAATCCCCACGTGAGCAGCGCGAGGCCCCAAGCGAGGCCGTCGCGATTCGTTCGGCGGGGGGACTCAAGCTGCGGGCGAAAATCGGCGGGGCGCACGATTGGGCCGGCCACGAGGTGCGGGAAGAACGTGAGGAAGACGCCGAAATCAGTGAACCGTGTCCAAGGCGTCGCCCGCCGGCGGTACACGTCGATCGAGTATGCGAGCGCCTCGAACGTGTAAAACGAGATTCCAATCGGGAGGGGCAGCGTGAGGTGCGGCAGTGAGACGGGATGGCCGGCCCATGCGGCAGCCGCCTCAAGGTTGTTTGCGATAAAGTTCCCGTACTTGAACGTCGCTAGCAGACCGAGATTCGTTGTAAGTGATAACGCGAGATAGAACTTTCTCCCATGCGGCGCGGTGGCACGTGCTATGCGTGTGCCCACAAACCAGTCTGTCACTGCAGAAATCGCGAGCAGTCCCAGGAAGACCGGGTTCCAGGCCGAATAGAACACGCAACCCGCAACGAGCAGAACGACCTTGCGCGCTGACCACGAGAGCGGCGACGCGTGGAGCGCGAGAACCGCGGCCAGGAAGAGGAGAAACGCAAGCGAGTTGAAGAGCATCGGTCAGTAGTGTACCCGGTTTTGGCGCGCGGTGAAACACCGGCTGGGGTGCCCGGTAAACCCACCGGCATTCCGCCGCGAAGGGCATCATGGCACCATTCGCGCCGGCTCGATGGGCTGCATTCCACGCGCTTGCAGCAGCTTGTTGATTTTCGGCAGCTCGATCTGAATCCACCGCTCGAAGTCTTTCGAGACATCACCCATTTCGCGGCTGATTGCGCCGGTGCGTTCCACCTGCATTTCCGATGGGCGCCCGTCGTACCCGACCACGCTGCCGTAGAGCTCGGCGAGATTTTCACGCAGCCGCTCTTCGCCCGTGATCATGCCGCCCTCTTTCGTCGCGACGATTTTCTTGCGCATCGTGTCGACCTGCGAGGAGCCTTTTTCGAGCGCGCGAAGCAGGGAATCGGCGGAGCTCAGCCCGGTTTCGCGATCGCCGAGTGAGCCGCGCATATCGTTCATGCGGTCGACGACCGTCGACATCTGATTCATGAGATCGTACAGCGTGACGGAAAGCGCGAACTGCGCTTTCTTGTCGGCGATCACATGCGGTGCGCGCGGATCTCCGACGACATGCAGCGTGGTCGAGTATACCGAGTCGCCGTCGGTGAGCTTCACCGTGTAGCGGCCGGGCAGAAAGCGCGGCCCGACGACGAACGCGGCCGACGCAGCCGTCGGCACGCGGGGCGGCTGCATGCGCATCGACCACGCGACGCGACTCAGCCCGCGGCGTTTTCCCGTCGGCAGTGTCTGGATCAGCTTGCCGGTCGAATCGAACACCTGCAGCCGCATGTCGCCGAAGATGTGGCGCTTCTGCAGGTAGTATGTGATCAGCGCATCGCCCGGCGGATTTGCGCCGATGAACTCGGCATCACCGTTCGCCCATCCGCCGCCAGTCGAAAGGAGCTGCACCACCGGCTTCGTCTGCACGAACGCGCCGCCGTGCGCGAGTTCGGCCGGCGTGAGTTTCCGGAGCGGCGTGATGTCGTCGACGATCCAGATGCCGCGGCCGTGCGTCGCGATCACGAGATCGTCTTCACGCGGATGCACGGCGATGTCGCGCACGGCTACGGCGGGCATGTTGCCGCCCTTGTAGCGCGCCCAGTGGGCGCCGCCGTCGGCGGAAATCCATAGACCAAGCTCTGTACCAAGGAAGAGTAATTGCGGATTCACGAGATCTTCCTTGATCACGTGCGCATAGCCGCGCACGGGCGATCCCGGGGCGATCAGTGCCGTCCACGTCTTGCCGTAGTCCGCCGACTTGTACGCGTACGGCGTCATATCGCCGAACGTGTGGAGATCGAACGTCGCATAAATGGTGGCCGCGGAAAAATGTCCGGGCTCCACACTCGAAACCCACGCAGCCTTCGGCAATCCGGAAATGTTCTTGACCACATTCGTCCAGCTTTTTCCAGCGTCGCGCGTGACCTGGAGGTTGCCGTCGTCAGTGCCGGCCCAGATCACCGTGGAATCTTTCGGCGATTCACCGATTGCGAAGATCGTCGTATGCATCTCGGCGCTCGAGTTGTCGACCGTAACGCCGCCGGAGAGTTCCTGCTTCTGCTTTTCCGGATCGTTCGTCGTGAGGTCCGGTGAGATCCGATCCCACGACTGGCCGTGATTGCGCGAGCGAAACAAGTACTGCGACCCGATGTAGAGCGTGCCGCTCCGCGTCGGACTCATGTGGATCGGTGTGTTCCAGTTAAAGCGCAGCTTGCCTTCGTTGTACTTAGGCAGCGGTTTGATGTCGCGCGTCTCGTGCGTCTTGCGATTGACGCGGCCGATGTACCCGCCCTGCGCTTCGGCGTAGATGTAGGTCGGGTCCGACGGATCGGCGAACATCCAGAAGCCGTCGCCGCCGTACATGTTTTCCCACTGCGATTTCGCAATGCCGCCTGGAAACTGCGACGCGCCGACCCAGGAACTGTTGTCCTGCAATCCGCCGTACACGTTGTACGGTTTGTCGAGATCGACGCTCACGTGATAGAACTGCGAAATCGGCAGCGTCTCCGACTTCCACCACTTGTCGCCGCCGTCGTGCGAGGTCCAGAGGCCGCCATCGTCCGCGACCATGAGATGATCTGAGTTGAGCGGATCGATCCACACGTCGTGCGAATCGCCATGCGTGCTCCCGGAAATAGTGCTGAACGAAGCGCCGCCATCCGTGCTCATGATCAGCGAACCGTCGGGCTTATACAGGCGGTTCTCATTTTTCGGATCGACGATGAGGTTCGCGAAATAGAACGGACGCCACAGCATGTTCTGACTGCGATCGCGAAGCTCCCACGATTTTCCGCCGTCGTCCGAGCGATACAGACCGTTGAGCGGCGGCACCGCCTCAATGAACGCATAGACGACATTCGGC
This sequence comes from Gemmatimonadaceae bacterium, assembly GCA_036003525.1. Classification (GTDB taxonomy): domain Bacteria; phylum Gemmatimonadota; class Gemmatimonadetes; order Gemmatimonadales; family Gemmatimonadaceae; genus Fen-1231. Next base: position 4,738 of record DASYSH010000057.1, read on the forward strand.
TTCGACGGCGCAACCGTCACCGCGACACGACCCCAAGGCTTGGCCGGCAGCCCTTTCGCGCTCTTGTCGTCGAGCGCGGACCATGTCGCGCCGCCGTCAGTGCTCTTGAAGAGGGCGCTCGCGCTCGGCGCGTCCGGACCGTCGCCGCCCGAGCGGAAAGTCCAGCCTTTGCGACGGAAATCCCACAGGCCCGCGTACAAGGTCCGCGGCGACGAGGGATCCATCGACATCAATGAGCAGCCCGTCGATGCGTTCGCGCCGCCGAGAATCTTCGCCCAGCTCTTCCCGCCATCCGCGGTCTTGTACACTCCACGGTCATCGCTGTCGCTGAAGAGTTTTCCGGGGACGCACGCGTACACCGTGCTCGTGTTCGACGGGTCGATGAGAATCTTGACGATGCGCTCGGAATTTCTGAGCCCCATGTTGGTCCACGTTTCGCCGCCGTCGGTGCTCTTGTAGATGCCATCGCCGATCGAGACGCTGTTGCGCATCCAGCCTTCGCCCGTGCCGGCCCAGATCGTGTGCGGATCTTTCGGATCGATCGCGAGCGCGCCGATGGACTGCACGTCCTGTTTATCGAACAGGGGCTTGAACGTCGTGCCGCTGTTGCTGGATTTCCAAACGCCGCCGCTGGCCGCGCCGACGTACACGGTCAGGCGATCGCCCTCGTGCACGGCGGCAAGCGACGAAATGCGTCCGCTCATCACCGCGGAGCCGATGTTGCGCGCGCCAAGCCCGGATGTGGTTTCGGAGTCGACGACGGTCGAGCGGCGCGCGGCCGCGCCCATCGATACCGGCGTGGCGCCGCCCGGGATCGGAGGAAGTGCCGCACCGGTCGCGCGCGACCTGGCCACGGCGTCGGCGGAGTTCACGAACTTTTCGCCTGCGGCGGGACGCGCGAAGCGCCTGTCGTCGAGATCGACGTTCAGCGTGATACGCTCCCACGAATACTGCTGCTTGTTCGCGCTCTCGCTTCCTTTCGCGCCGATCGCAAACGAGAAGGGAAAGAGTACGCCCTGCACCGGTTTGTAATCGCCGAGTTCGACTTCAAAATAATTTTCTGCGCCGCGCACGGTGCGCTTCACTTCGTACTTGATCGGCACGCACGATTCCTGGTCGAGATAATACGTGCGGACGTCGCCGTTGCTCGCGAGCGTGACCTTGAGTTTGTACACGTCCGTGCCTTCGACCTGATCGGTGCCGACGAGCTCGACGGTGTTTCCGCGCTCCTTGTAGTTGAACAGGGGGTCGTCGAACTCGGCGTCCTCGATGATGCCCTTCGTCTCATCTTCGCCGAGCGACTCGGCGTCTTTCTTGCCGGCCCACGGTTCGATCTTCCATCCGGTCTTGCCGTCGTAGGAGGTGACGCCCGTCATACCGCCGAACGTCGTTTCCTCGCGCACTTTGCCGGCACGTTTGTTCTCGTACGTGACTTCCGCCTCGAATCCGCCGCCGCCGTAGAACTTTCCTATCCGGCGGATCGACTGGATTGCGCGAATGCGATCGGCTCCGCCGATTCGCTGGGCGTACCGCGCGATGATTTCATCGGCGCTGAGCGGGGCCTGCGCAAATGCGCGGACCGAGAGGAGAACGACGAGCGCGAGTGCGAAACGAAGCGAACGACGCATGGTGGAAACCCTCTGGTTGTTTGGCGCTGTCAGTATAGCGAAAAACGGACCGGCCGAGTCAATTGTTTCCGCGATGTGACGGCCGGCGCCCGAAGCGGGTACAGTCGGGGAGAGCGTTCGTGTCCCGCGAAACCATCACCGCATTTCCCAGGAGTGCCGATGCGCCGACTCGCCGCAGTGTTGGGCACTGTGATCATCCCGGTGGTTTGCTTCGCGCAGGCCGGGAAGTTTCCGCCGGACTCGCTGGTGAACGTGCATGCGATCGCGCACGGGACGCCGGTGCTTGGAGTGATCGGCACCATGCGCAACTTCACCTCGTATCTCGGCGTCCGCTGCCAATACTGTCACGTGGGCGCCGAAGGGCAGCCACTCGACAAATTCGATTTCATCAGCGATGAGAAGCGCACGAAGGTCGTTGCCCGCCAGATGATGTTCATGGTGCAGGAGATCAACCGGCGGCTCGACTCGCTTCCCGCCGGAATTGGTTCGAAGCTCACGGTGACGTGCAACACCTGTCATCGCGGAACGACGCGGCCGGTTCCGCTCTCCACTCTCGTGGCCGATGCCGCAGCCGCTGCGGGCGCTGACTCCGCGCTAAAGACTTATCGCGGTCTCCGCGATCGATATTACGGCCGCGATGCCTACGATTTCGGGGAAGGTTCGCTCAACACGGCCGCGTTTCGCCTCGGCGGGATGAAGAAATTCGACGAGGCCTTCGCGCTGTTGAAACTCAACGAAGAGTTTTATCCGAATTCGTCGGGGATGTACGTTTTTCGGGGCAACATCAACCTGATGAAGGCCGATACCACGGCCGCTGAGGCGGCGTTCAGGGAAGCCGTGAAACGCGACCCCAACAATCTGGAAGCGAAGGGACGGCTGACGGCGATCGGCAAGCAGCCGTGAAGAGTCTCATGTCGCGGGCCGGATTCGTCGCGGTGATCGCGTGCGGCTCGCTCGGCGCGCAGTTACCTGCTGCCGGGACGCCGCCGCGGCAGCCGAGTCCGTGTCCGTCTGCGGCGGTAAATCATCAATTCGATTTTTGGATTGGCAGCTGGACTGTCACGCCATGGGCGGCCGGGCCAACCACGCCCGGCGGTGCGGGCGGCACGAACGTGGTCGAACCGGATCTCGAACAATGTTTGCTCGTGGAGAATTGGCGCGCGTCCAACGGAAGCCGCGGCCGAAGTTTTAATTTCTACGATACGAATCAGATGAAAT
>DASYSH010000058.1:0-6974 GCA_036003525.1 Gemmatimonadaceae bacterium
AATTTTCGCTGCTCTACCTCGCGCTGCTCTTCGTCGCGATGGCCGTCGACCGCCACTTGTAGAGAGCGATGCCTGCGGCGAGCATCGCCGTGCCGACCAACGACATGCTGAGCGCCGACACATACGCCGCGATGATCCCGACGACCGCGGACAGCACGAAAAACGCCGGCAGCCACGGATAGCCAAGCACCCGGTACGGACGGTGCAGCTCCGGACGCGTGCGGCGCAGCACGAACACGCTCGCCGCGCCGAGCCCGAAGAAAATCCAGTCGGCAAACACCACGCCGCTGAGCAGTGTGCCGATCGTGCCGCGCGTCGCGATGAGCAGCACCAGCGACCATCCGCCGAGCATCACGAGCGCGACGTGCGGCGATCCAAACCGCGGATGCACCTTCCCGGCGCCCGGAAGAAATGCGCCGTCCTGACCGAGCGCGTACAGCACGCGCGCGTTCGTGAGCAGCGCAACGTTCACAAATCCGAAAATCGAAAGCATCGCGGCGACCGTAATCGCCGTCGCGCCCGCAGGTCCGATCAGCAATCCGGCCGTGTCGGCGGCGACCGCAGTGCTCGCGGCGAGCCCGTCGCGGCCGAGCGTTTTCAGATACACGATGTTCGCACCGAGATACACCGCGATGACGATGCCGATTCCGACGGCGAGCGCTTTCGGGAGCGTGCGTCCGGGATCACGGATTTCTCCGGCAACCATATTCGTCTGCTGCCATCCGCCGATCGTGAACAGCACGGCGACGAACGCCGCCGCCACGCCGCTTGCGAGCGGGGGAGCAACGGGCGGCGCCACGACGACCGGCGGCGCGCCGGAATTCAGCGCGAGGCCGATCACGATCAGCGCCGTCAGCGCCGCAATTTTCGAGATCGTGAAAATGTTCGCCGTCACGGTTCCCGGTTTCACGCCGAGATAGTTCGTGATCGTCAGCACGATGATCGTGATCGCGGCGACGCCGATTTTCCCGCCGACGGCGTCGATGGGCACGAAGCGCTCGAGGTATCCCGCGAAGCCCATCGCAACGGCCGCTATCGCGCCGCTCGCGATCATCAAGAGCGTCATCCACCCGAGCAAAAATGCGGGAAGTTTTCCGAACGCTTCTCGGACGTACACATAACCGCCGCCGGCCTCCGGCATCATCGCGCCGAGTTCGGCGTACGTCAGCGCGCCCGCAAGCGCGACCACCCCGCCAAGCGTCCAGACGGCCAGGACCCAGCCCGAGGTCGGCAACGCGCGCGCTGTTTCGGCCGGCGTGAAGAAGATTCCGCTGCCGATGATCCCGCCGACGACCAGCAGCGACGCGGAGAATACTCCGAGTTCGCGGCGGAGCTCAGACAATAATCAGCTCCCGCTGAATTTCCCTCGGCGTGATCAACAGTTCGCGCTCTCCGATGTACGCGTTCACTTCCGTGCGCACACCGAACTCCCCCGGGAGATACACGCCGGGCTCGATCGAAAATCCGACACCGGGAATGAGCAGCCGCTCTTCGCGCGTTTCGAGATTGTCGAGATTCGGACCCGATCCATGTATCGCGCGCGCGTCGATCGAGTGACCGGTGCGGTGCGTGAATGCCGCGCCGAATCCGGCGCGGTCGATGACGCCGCGCGCCGCATCATCGACATCGGCGCCGCGCAGCGGCGTTCCCGCATTCACGCGGTCGTGGAGCAGCGTGATTGCCGCATCGCGCGCGTCGCGCACCGTGTTCCATACGAGCTGGAGCTTCGGCGACGGCGCACCGATCGACGCCATCCACGTTTGATCGGCGTACGGCGCGTTCGGCTCCATCGCCCACAAGTCGATCAAGATCGAATCACCGGCGCGGAACAGACGCGGGGCCGCGGCCGACGGCTCGTAGTGCGGATTCGCGGCGTTTTCCGTCGCGGAGACATTCGGGCCGTGGTCGGTGAACAGCCCGTTCGCAGTGAACTCGCCCTTCATCCATTCCATCACCTGATATTCGGCGAGCGGACTTCCGCTCTTCACGCTCGCGCCCGCCCGCGCGAACGCCTCCTTCGCGATTCGCGCGATGATCTCGGCCGCGCGCTCGTGCGACGCCAGCTGCGCCGCGGTCCACACGGCGAAGAATTTCGTGACGAGGTTCGCGGACGTCACCACGGTCGCGCCCGCGGCGCGCACCATCTCGATCACGCCGGCGGGAACGCGATCCACGACAGGCACCGCGTCACCCGGAGAATATTCCATCGCCGCCTTTTTCCCCTTCACGAGCGAAGCGATCTCACTCTCGAGCGATTTCCACGACGAATAGACGCGGCGTTCCCACGCGCGGGGCCAGTGCTTCCACGAATCGGGTTCGATCGCGTGCGTGATCGCCACCGGGACTCCTTTTGCCGGAATCCATGCGACCATCCGTCGCGACGCGATGCCCTCGGCGCGAAACATCGCCTGCGAAATCGGGTTGATGCCGCGGAAATCGTACAGCAGCCAGCCGTCGACGTTCGCTTCGGCGAGCGCAGCCTGGACGGCGGGAAGCGTTTCGGGAGTCAGCATCGTGAATCATCCTCTGCGAAAAAAATCCAAGAAGCCAAAAGGCTTGTGCTGCGCAAAATTATTTTGATCCCGATCCGATCGGACGCCACTCGGCGCGCCATTCGCACACACCCTCGCCGCGGCTGGCGCAGCGCACGTGTTCCACGGCGCCAACGCCGCCGACGAGCAGCAGCATCAGCTCGCGCAGCGCGGATTCGTAGTAAGTGCAGCCGCCGAGCTTCGGCGCGGTGTCGAGGGTGACCGAATGCCGCACATCGAGCAGAATCGTCGAACCGACGCGGCGGATGGTTCCCTCGCAATAGCGGGCGGTGACGCGGCGCGCGTGCCGCAGCGCGATCGGCCGCGAGAGCAGCGAAGGCAGCGACAGCATCAAACGACGCGTGACCGGCGAGATGGTGCGATAGGACTGGCGCGCGAGTATGCGGCCGCCTTCGCGAAACACGTCTTCGGCATCCGGCCGCCGGCCCACGAGTTTCGCGAGCGCGACGGCTTCATCGAACGGCGGCCGCTGCTTGCGGCGCACGGCGTCGGTATAACGCTTGATCTGCGCGAACACCGTGTCGCTCAGGCCAAGCCGCTTGTTGCGCAGCTCGTGCACGAACTCCGCCTCATACTCGCCGCGGGGCGTATCAACCTCACGCACCGCTTCGAGCAGGCTTAGCGGAAGGAGTGGGTCGACGGTTGAGGCCATGTGTAGGAATGAGGATTACGCGCGTGCGACCAAGCTAAGCGTCAGACGCGCCGCAGTACAGTTGATCGCGTCGCCGGAGAGTATGTTTCGAGCATTCACGAACCCGTTTTCCCTTTTTCTTTTTTTTTCGTTTCCGGAGCGGCCACATCGAAGAAGGCCTGGTTCTTCGCGTGCTCGTCGGCGCCGCCGCAGCGGGCGCGATTGCCTCCGTCGCCAGACGCGCGCGCGCGCTGTCCGGATCGGGACGGTGGGCCGCGATTTTCTCCGGAACCGTTGCGGCAGCGGCGGGATGGTGGTGGGCGGCGACGCTCATCGCGTATTTCATTGCGGCATCGACAGTCTCGCGCTGGCGCCACGCGGAAAAATTGGTCAAGACCGCAGGCACGCTGCCCCGCGCATCCGAACGCAGCGCGACGCAGGTTTTCGCCAACGGGGGACTGTTCGTCGTATTCGCGTTCGCCGCGGCGTACACGCGGCGTGACGTGCTCGAATTCGCAGCGCTTGGCGCGCTGGCCGCAGCGTCATCCGACACCTGGTCAACTGAAATCGGCACGCTGCTCGGCGGGGCGCCGCGCATGATCATCACGTGGAAGCGGGTCGAACCCGGCCTGTCGGGGGGCGTGTCGCCGGCGGGACTCGGCGCCGGAATCGCCGGCGCGCTCATCGTAGCGCTGTTCGGTGCATTTGCCGACTCCGATCATTATGGTCAGCTGGCGACCGCCGCCGCGATCGGCGGCGTCGGCGGCGGCGTCGCGGATTCCCTCCTCGGTGCGCTGCTGCAATCGAAACGCTTTTGCGATCGCTGCCGCCAGTGGACGGAGCGCCGCGTGCATGCGTGCGGCTTTCGCACACGGCACGCGCGCGGCATTTATTGGATGTCGAACGATTTCGTGAACGTGTGCGCGACGGCGGCGGGCGCGGTAATCGCGGTCGCGGCGCGCCGGGTGGTCACGCGCTGAAGCGGCGATGCGAAATACAACCTTCCTGAGAACGCTTTCTTGAGTTCATTCGCCAACGCAGCGGATGCAGTGGTGGTCGGCGGCGGCCCCGCGGGCGCGACGACGGCGTGGGCGCTCGCGCGAAACGGCGGCGACGTGCTCGTCCTGGATCGCGCGCGCTTCCCGCGCTCCAAGCCGTGCGCGGAATTCCTCAGTCCGCAGGGACGCCGCATTCTCGCGGAGATGGGCGCGCTCGATGCAGTCATCGGTGCGGGCGCCGTCGATCTCGAAGCCATGAAGATCCACTCCGTGAACGGGCATTCGTTCGAAGGCCGGTTCGATGCCGCGCGCGAGTGCGGAGGGCAGCGCAACGCGGGGCTCGGCGTACGACGCGAGATCCTCGACGCGATTCTCCTCGACCGCGCGCGGGCGGCGGGCGCGCGAGTCTCCGAAGGCGTCGCCGTGACCGATGTGCTGCGCGATTCGACCGGCCGCGTCTGCGGCGTGCGCGTCCGCGACGGCGATGCGACACGTGAAATCGCGGCGCGCGTCGTGATCGGCGCGGACGGACTGCGCTCGGTGGTGGGCCGCCGGCTCGGACTCATCCGCTCGGCGCGCTGGCCGAGGCGCGTCGGATTCGTCACGCATTTCAGCGGGGTCGAGGGTCTCGGAAGCGGCGGCGAGATGCACGTGACGCGGACCGGCTATTGCGGCCTCGCGAATGTCGGCGGCGGCGTGACGAACGTCGGCATGGCAATGCCGGTGCGTTTCGCGCACGGCGCGGCGGGAGACGTCGCAGGGTTCATGGAGCAATGGGTTCGCGCACATCCCGCGCTCGGGCCCCGCTTCGCGCGCGCGGCGCGCGTGACGCCGGCGCTCGCGACGGGTCCGTTCGCCGTGCACGCGCGCCGCGCATGGGCGCCCGGGGCCGCGCTGGTCGGCGATGCGGCCGACTTTTTCGATCCGTTCACCGGTGAAGGAATGTTCGAGGCGCTCCGCGGCGGCGAAATGCTCGGTCCATATTTGTGCACGGCGCTCGCGTCGAATTCGCCGCGCGTGATGGACGAGGCGCTCGCCGCATACGACCGTGCGCGGCGATACCAATTTGCGGACGCATGGCGCGTGCAGAAAGTCGTCGCGCTCGCGGTCGCATGGCCGCCATTGCTGAACCACACCGTGCGCGCGGCAAATAACAGCCGCGCGATCGCGGATCTCGTCGTGAACGTTGCAAGCGGATTCCTGTCGCCGGGCGAACTCCTGCGGCCCGGTATTCTTCGCCAGCTGCTTTTCCCTTTCGGACCCACTGCATGACACCGATCGATGCCGCCACATTCCGCCACGCGCTCGGCCGCTTCCCGTCGGGGGTGACCGTCGTAACGGTGCGCGATGATCAGGGGCGCGATTTCGGAATGACCGTGAGCGCGTTCGCGTCGCTCAGCCTCCGTCCGCCGCTCGTGCTCGTGTGCATCGGCGACGACGCGACCATCGCGGGCAATGTCGCCGCCGCGGGACACTTCGCGGTCAGCATTCTGGCCGAAGATCAGTCTGCGCTCGCGGAATTGTTCGCCGACACCGGCGCGGAGCGATTCGCCGGCACGGCGATCTCCCGCGGCTCGACGGGCCTCGCGCTGATCGAGGGCGCGGTGTCACACCTCGAATGCGCGATCGTCGCGCGGCACCGCGGCGGCGATCACACGATCGTCGTCGGCGAAGTGCTCGCCGCGACCGCCGTGGAAGACGGGCGTCCGCTGATTTACCAGCTCGGCGACTACCGTCGTTTGCGGTGAGCATTTCCGACGCGTTCGCGCCCGCGCGCCGCCGCGGCATCGAACTGCTCGACGATCCGGCGATCGATCCCGCGCTCGCCGCGCGCGCGCTGCAGGATATCGCGCGGTCGAACGTGTGGTTCGGCGGCGCGAACGCCGTCATCGCCGAACTCGTTCCCGCCCTGCACTCGGTTCGCGACCGCACGAGCGCGCTGACGCTTCTCGATGTCGGCACCGGCTGCGGCGATATTCCGGAACTCGCGCGCCGCGTCGCCGGGCGCAACGGCGTGAAGCTCGTGACAATGGGGCTCGAGGTGACGGAGGCGCTGGCGGCCGCGAGCCGGCCGCGCAGCGGCGAGGCCATCGCGGGAAGCGCGCTCGAACTCCCGTTCGCCGATCACAGCATAGACATCGTGACCTGTTCGCAGGTGCTGCATCATTTCGAAGCGGCCGACGCCGCGCGACTGCTGTCGGAACTGAACCGCGTGGCGCGCGGGCGCGTGATCGTTGCCGACCTGCGGCGCGCCTGGGCGGCGGCGATCGGATTTTGGTGCGCGAGCCACGCGCTGGGATTTCACGCAATCACACGCCACGACGGCGTCGTGTCCGTGCTGCGCGGGTTCCGCGCGCATGAACTCGGCGCCGCGGTGCATGCCGCGACGGGCCGCACACCCAAGCTGCGGAACCGCCGCGGCTTCAGAGTCACCGCGAGCTGGACGCCATCATGAGCGCTTCATTGAGAACGCCGTACGACCTCGGACCGATGCCTCTCGGGCGCGCGATGCGCACGGTGGACGAAGGATTCGTGCGCGCGCCATTGTCTGTTGTATTCCCGGTCGTGCGCGACGTCGAGCAATGGCCCGCGCATCTCGCGCACTACAGGTTCGTGCGATTTCGCGAGCGCGCGAGCGACGGCGGCGGAATCGTGGAGATGTCGGCGAACCGTCCGTTCGGACTTTTGAATTGGCCCACGTGGTGGCTTTCTGAAATGTCCGTCACAGGCTCCGGCGGTCCTACACCGGCTGTTCGCTTTCGTCACATCGGGGGTATTACGAAAGGAATGGAC
>DASYSH010000059.1:0-5654 GCA_036003525.1 Gemmatimonadaceae bacterium
AACTGGCCGCCATCGCGAACAGTTCCGCTCCGATATCGACTGCCCGGAACAGCACCATCTGCTTCCGCTCGAGTTTCGGACCGAAGCGGACCATCGCGTGAAACAGCGACCGGCCGAGCCTCCGCGTCGTGCGATCGACGAAGCGCATGTGGCCCGCGAGTTTTCCGAAATCGCCGTACGACTTGAAACTCGGAATCCAGCGCGCGGGATACCACGTCAGATAGAACGGCGTCGCCTTCACCAGCGCCTTGATGCGCGTCGACATCGAAGACTCCGGCGCGACGATCGGAAACGCGATCGAGAAATGCGCGTCCACCGCTTCACGCGCGATGAACAGTCGCATGATCTCGCTCGACCCTTCGAAAATCAGGTTGATGCGCGAATCACGCATCATGCGCTCAACCGGAATCGGTTTCTCGCCGCGCGCGCGCAGCGAATCCGCAGTCTCGAATCCGCGTCCGCCCCGAATCTGCAGCGCGTCGTCCACGCCGTGCCACGCGGCCTCGGTGTTGAACAGTTTCGCGATCGCCGCCTCGAGACGGATATCGTAGCCGCCCTGCTCGTAAAGCGAAGTGGACAGCAGCGCGATCGACTCCATCGCGAAGGTGCTGCTCGCCATGCGCGCGATTTTCTGCGCGACGGCTTCGTGCTTCCCGATCGGCTGCCCCCACTGCACGCGCTCCATCGCCCATGCGCGAATCGATTTGAGCAGCGCTTTCGCGCCGCCGACGACGCTCGCCGGAATCGTCAGCCGCCCCGTGTTCAGCGTGATCAGCGCGAGCTTGAGTCCCTTCCCCTCGCCCCAGAGCACATCCTCGACCGGAACTTTCACGTTCTTGAACGAAAGCCATCCGTTCTCGATCGCCTTCAGTCCCATGAAGTGGCAGCGCATCTTCACTTCGAAACCGGGCGTCTTGCGATCCACGATGAACGCCGTGATCTGCTTGCGCGCCTTTCCGTTCACAATCTTGTCGGGCGTGCGCGCCATCACGACGAACAGCTCGGCACGAGTTCCATTCGTGCACCACAACTTTTCGCCGTTGATGACCCAGTGCGTTCCATCGTCGGACAGCAAGGCCGACGTCGTCATGTTCGCCGGATCCGATCCCGCATTCACTTCCGTGAGCGCAAACGCGGTGATCGCGCCTTTTGCGATCCGCGGAAAATATTTTTTCTTCTGCTCTTCCGTGCCGAACAGTTTCAGCGGCTGCGGCACGCCGATCGACTGCGACGCGGAAAGCAGCGCGACGAGCGACCCGCACTTCGACGTCACCAGCTCCATCGCCTTTACATAGGTCATCTGCGAAAGGCCGAGGCCGCCGTACTCTTTCGGAATCTTGATTCCCATCGCGCCCATCTCACGCAGCGTCTGGACATCCGATTCCTTTATGCTGCCGGTCCGGTCGGTTTCGTCGGCGTCGTACGTCTCGAGAAATGCGGTGAGGGCGTTGAGGAAAGGCTTTGCGCGCTCCGCCTCGGCGGCGTCTTCCATCGGGTGCGGGTGAATCAGCTCGGCGCGGAAACGCCCGAGAAACAATTCCCGCACGAAGCTCGGATGTGTCCATTCTGTTTCGCGCGCCTGTTCGGCGACGTCGCGCGCTTCGGTCTCTGATACGGCGGCATTCTGGATGGGGTCGGCCATGTCTGATACCTAGTGATTGCGCCGTGAGAGCGCCACGCCGCCGATCACGGCGACGAGCGCAAAACCAAACCACTGCATGGCGTAGCTCTGGTGCGGCCCTTCGTCGAGCGTCGGGACGGTCAAACGAACCGGAATCGAATCCGCGTGCTTCGAACTGTCCGAGGTTTGCACGAGGACATACGGCGCGATCGGCAGACCGACCAGCGTTTGAATCGCCGCCCGATCCAGCGCGTGCACCCGCCGGCCGGTGACCGTGCGCTCCGTGCCCGCGAACGTCTCCGCAAATCCCGCGACGCTCGTCGTATCCCGCTCTTTCCAGCGCGCATTCACGATCTGCGCTGCGTCCGGCGAGTACGCCCAGCCGCGGTTCACCATCACCACCGTATCATGCCCCGCGATTTTCATCGGCGTGAGCAGATCGACCCCCGGCGACCCTTCGTGCGAGCGGCCGGCGTACACCACCTCGCGATCGTACAGCATCATCCCGGTCGCCGAAACGCGCCGGTAATGCCCGAGCCCGGTGTCGACCGGCAGCGTGGTTACTTCCGCGGGTGGCGAGGCGAGTCGCCCGGCGAGCACGGTGTTGAACGCTCGTTTTTCCTTGAGGCGCGAGAGCTGCCAGACGCCAAGGCGCACGAACAGGGCGGCGCACGCGAGCGGTATCAGGAGGGTGAGGATTGCCCGCGATCGCATACGGTAAATGTAGCCCGCGTGATTTGCGTCACAAACGGATGGCGACGCATTCCCTTGCCGACCGACCGCATCGGACCGTACTTTTTCGCCCAGTTCGCAACCTATAGAGAGCTTTTTGCCCCCCATCACCCGGCGCGGCACACCACTCGTACGCCTCGCGCTGCTCGGCATCGCATTTGGAATTGCGCTGCTGAGCTGCGGGCGGGACGTTACCGGTCCCGGCGCCGTCGCGCGCTATGCACGCGGAATTTCGTGGCGCACGGAATTCCCGCCGGCAATGCAGGTGGCCGGCGCCGCTGCAGCGGGAGTGGCGGATTTCAATCGCGTGCGCGTGCTGCTGCTGCATTCGGACGGCACCATCGCGCTCGACACAGTCATTGATTTTCCGGCAGGCGCCGATTCGGTGCCGGTGACGCTCGCCGTGAAGCTGTTGCCGAGCGCGCCGACGAGCGGCGAGCCGATGAGTTTGAATCTTTCGTATATCAACGCCGCCGGCGACACGCTCTTCAAGGGCGGCCCGGTCGGCGTGACGGCGACAACGGGCGATACGCCGACTGCCGCGGTGACGGTTCCGGTCACGTACACAGGGCCGGGCGCAGGCGCCGTCGCCGTCCAGATTACTCCGCGGAGCGCGAGCGCCGTCAGCGGCAATTCGTTCACGTTCACCGCGGTCGCCGTCGATCACAACGGCGTCGCCGTTCCGAACACGCCCATCGTTTGGAATTCGCTGGATCCGAACATCGCGAGCATTCCGTCCGCGGCATCGGGCACTGCGCAAGCCGGGTTCGTGCGCGGCACCGCGCGAATTCAGGCGCAGCTGCTGACGGGCCCCACTGACGAAGTCACGCTGAACGTCGTCCTTCCGCCGGCTGCGATCGCCGTGCAGTCGGGCTCGGGTCAGAGCGGTCTCGTCGGCGCGACGCTGGCGAGTCCGCTGGTCGCAGTCGTCACGGCGAGCGACGGCGTCGGCGCAGGCGGCGTCGCGGTGACATTCACCGTCACGGGCGGCGGCGGCTCGGTCGGCAACACGACAGTTCTGACGAACGACGCGGGCGTCGCGCAGACGACCTGGCGGCTCGGCAACGCCATCGGAACGCAAACGGTGACCGCGTCGGCGTCGGGGCTGAACGGATCGCCGGTGACGTTCACGGCAACCGGGCGTTCCCCCGTCGCGACGAGACTTGCCGTCACTTCACAGCCTGCGAGCACGACTGCCGGAGCGACCATCTCGCCGGTGACCATCGTCGCGCAGACGGCGACAGGCGACACCGCGACAGCGTTCACCGGCCCGGTGACACTGACGCTCAGCGGCGGGACCTCCGGCGCGGCACTCGGCGGCACAACGACCGTCAATGCAGTCGCCGGCGTCGCGACGTTCACGAACCTCAGCGTCAACAAGAGCGGAACCGCGTATGCGCTCGTCGCGTCGGCGGGCGGCTTGACCGGCGCAACGACCGGCACGTTCAACATCGCGGCGGCGGCGGCGAGCAAGCTCACGTTCACCGCGCAGCCGTCGAGCAGCCCCGCCGGTGTCTCGCTCGGCAACGTCACGGTCACCGCGACGGACGCCTTCGATAACATCGCGTCGGGCTTCACCGGCGTCGTCACGATGGCGCTGGCGGCGAACCCCGGCAGTTCCACACTCGGCGGCACAACCAGCGTGAACGCGGTCGCGGGCGTCGCAACGTTCGGATCGCTCACGCTCAATCACGCCGGCACCGGCTACTCGCTCGCCGCGAGCGCGACGGGCTTTACGTCTGCGCAGAGCGGGGCGTTCAGCATTACACCCGGTGCCGCCGCGTCCATTCTTCTGACATCCGGCGCGGGACAGACGGCGGGCATCAACACCGCGCTGCCCGTGCCGATCTCGGTGCAGGTGCAGGATGCGTCCGGCAACGGCGTGCCCGGCACAAACGTGACCTTCGCCGTGACGGTCGGCGGCGGCTCGCTCACAGTGACCTCGGGCGCGACCGATGGCTCGGGCACTCTGTCGACATTCTGGACTCTCGGCGCGACTGCCGGAACGCAAACGATCACTGCGACTGCGACCGGTCTGCTGAATTCACCGCTGACGATCAACGCGACCGCCACGTCGACGTCGCCGCATCTGATCTTCAGCGCGTCGCCGGCAGTGAGTCAGATCTCCATGACCGCGCTCACGCCGAACGTCGTCGTGCAGGCGCGTGACGCGACGAACGCGCTGATGGCCGGCTTCACCGGTCCCGTGGCGATTGCCATCGGCACCAACGCCGGCGGCGGAACGCTGGGCGGCACGGTGACCGTGAACGCCGTTGGCGGCGTCGCGACATTCAGCACGCTCACGATCGACAAGGCGGGAATCGGATACACGCTCGGCGCGAGCACATCGGGCTTCAGCAGCGCCGTGTCGACAGCGTTCAACATCGCCGCCGGTGCGGCTGCAGCGATGGCGAAGAGCGCGGGCGACGGGCAGTCAGCGGCGCCGGGCACGGTGCTCCCGACCGCGCTCGCCGTGCTCGTGACCGATGCGAGTGGAAATCCGGTGGCGGGCCGCACGATCAACTGGGCGGTGCTCACGGGCGGCGGCAGCGTCGCCTCTTCGACATCGACGTCGAATGCGTCGGGCATCGCGACGATCGTGTGGACCCTCGGCGCGACCGCAGGCGCGCAAACCGTCAGCGCGAGTTCCACTGGACTCGCCGGCACGCCGCTGACGTTCACGGCGACAGCCACGACGGGCGCCGCCACGCAAATCGCAATCAACGCGGGCAACGCGCAGTCGGCGACGGCCGGCGCGGCGGTGACGACGCCACCCAGCGTGATCGTGAAAGATGCGAGCAGCAATCCGGTGGTCGGAGTGAGCGTGACCTTTGCGGTCGCGACCGGCGGCGGATCGGTGACCGGCGCATCGGCCACGACGAATGCGAGCGGTATCGCGACGGTCGGCAGCTGGACGCTCGGCACGACGGCGGGAAGCAACACGCTCACCGCGACGTCGGCGGGTCTCACCGGCTCTCCGTTGACGTTTACCGCAACGGGGACGGCGGGCCCGGCAACGCAGATCGCGATCAACGCCGGCAACGGCCAGTCGGCCACGGCGGGAACGGCAGTGGCTGTACCGCCGAGCGCGATTGTGAAGGACGCCAACAACAATCCTGTGAGCGGCGTCGGCGTGACGTTCGCGATTGGATCAGGCGGCGGCTCGATCACGGGCGGATCGGCGACGACGAATGCCAGCGGCGTTGCGACGGTTGGCAGCTGGACGCTCGGCGCGACGGTTGGAAGCAACACGCTGACGGCGACGTCGACCGGTCTCACCGGTTCGCCGCTGACCTTCACC
>DASYSH010000060.1:0-4760 GCA_036003525.1 Gemmatimonadaceae bacterium
AGCGGGCGCGGCGTGGACGTCGGCTGCTGCGGGGCGACTGCCGGCGCGCCGCTCTGCACGACGTTCGTGGTGTCATGTTCAGCGGCGGCGTTCCGACAGGCGGCGACCACGCCGGCGAGACCGATCGGGCTACGAACGAGGAACTGGCGTCGAGACGGCATTCGAGAGAGGGAGAGGGAGAAGAAGGCCATTCTACTGTCAGTTCATGACGGCGCAAACTCCCCAAGAGCGCGAACTCCTAGAGAGCGCGAACTCCTAAAGAGCGCAAGCTCCGTAAGAGCGCGAACTCCCGGAAAGCGCAAGTGCGCCGACTGCAAGTCTGCCAACTCCAGAGTGCGCAAACGTACACAACCTACGGCGGGGAGATGCCATGGTCACGCGACCGCGGCCGCCTTCCGCTCTTTCACTCGCGCCTTTGCGCAGTTCGGGAGTTCGCGCCGTTCGGGACTTCGCGCCTCTAATGAGTTCGCGCCTTTAAGGAGTTCGCGCCTTCTAGGAGTTTGCGCCCTTCGGGAGTTCGCGTTTTTGACTGTTAGGGTGTTTTCGCCGAATCAAGCATTGCTGCGCGTACTGGCCGGCGCGTGCGCATCGGCGGTCCAAGGATTTTCGCATCCATGTTGACGAAGCCGAGATGGAGATCGGTGCCCTCACGGAACGGCTGGAGGCCCGTGAGCTGAAACACCAGGTCCTTCGGCGCCGAGGTCGCGTCGGGCAGCAACATGCCGTTCGGAAGTTGGGACGAGAAATCCCACACCGCTCCGATCCCGCGAAGCTGATTGTCCGGATTCGCGACCTCCACCGTGCGCGCATTCTCCGACGTCAACGTCAGCACACGCGCCTTGAGTGGGCCGCGCACCGTGTCCGTCTTCGACGGATTCTTGAGCACGGTGTGGAACGTCAACCGATTCGTCGCGCGATCGTAGCTCGTGCTCAACGTCTGCAGCGTGACGTGACTCGAGAGATTCGCGAGATCCGTGAGATCGCCGCCACCGTTCATCGCCACGAGCCCATTCACGCGCACGGTTGCCGTGTAGAGCTGCGCCATGCCGTTGCGATAGTCGATCCACGCCGGATGGAAACCGCCCGCAGCGTCCGCTGTGAATGCACCGTTGTGTCCCGGCGCGAACGTGAAGCTCGCGTAGCTCAAACGCCCGGCGAGCGAAACGATCGCACCGCCGCTTCGCTCCGCGTCGCCGGCTCCCCCACGACCACCGCGCCCACCACCACCGCCGCCAGCGCCGGCTTGCGCGATCCACGTTTCATTCGCACCACCGAACACACTCGGCCTGTCGGTGACTTTCACGCTCGGCGTCCAGGTCTCGCCGCCGTCGAGCGACGCCCGCATGCGAATGTTCCAACTGATATCGTCCTCGAAATCGCGGCGATCGTACCAGGCGACGGCGACGACGCCATCTTTGTTCACCGCGACGACTGGCGTGACGTTGTCCGGTCCATTCATGAGCGGATCCTTCGCCGCGCGATCGTCGTTGATGACCTGCTCACGCGACCAGGTTTTGCCCTTGTCGCTGCTGTACGAGAGCATCACCTCCAGACGGCCGCTCCGGAAATCCGACCATACGACATATACACGATCTTTGAATGCCGCGGAGCCTGGATCGACGGCGATGTCGGGAATCACGGCGCCTTCCGACCGCGGACGATTCATCCAGTAGTCGCCGATGTGCGTCGCGGTGTTGAACGTCTCGCCGCCATCCGTCGAGGTGATCACGTCGAGCCAGTAGTTCGCCGCCGGCAGCGGCGTCCGAGCCGCGAGACCACCACGCCCTCCGCCCTGTGCACCGTTCGCCGCTGGTTTGCGATGACCGTAGAGCGTCATCAGCGTGCCGTCGGAAAGAATCACGCTGTTCGACATTCCGAGAATGCCTTCGGGCCGCGGCACGAGACGCACGATTGGATTGCCGTACGTGGAGCCGCCATCGGTCGACACGAAAAGGCCGACCGCATTCTCCTTCTGGCCACCGCCGAAGCCTGGACCACCAGTGTCAGATACCCACGGTACGCTGACCGTGGAATTCATGTAGACGCGACCGTGGTATTTCCCCGGCGTGAAGTCCGCGATCATGTACTCGCGATCCCACCCATACGCGGGCGGCGTCTTGCTCGGCGCATCCCAGGTGCGGCCCCCGTCGCGCGAGCGAAACATGCCCCAGCGCGCGAGCGTCGCGAAGAGCGCGGAGCCGTCAGGACCGTAGGCGACAGCCGCGTCGGCCGTGACGGTCGAGTCGCGCCGCTCGAGCGACACCTGCCACGTTCTGCCCGTGTCGAACGACACGTATGCAATCGACTTCACACCGGTCGTGTCGTGCCACGCGATGTGCGACGCGGCGATCAGTCGCTCGGGGTGATTCGGATCGGCGGCGATCACGGGTTCCGAGTGTGCGTCGCGCGAACGGGCGGCGCTGATCGCGACGTTGGGACCAACGACGATCTGCTGTGCTGCCATCGCGCTCGGGAGCGAGGCGGCCGCGACGAGCAGGCGGTACCGCAACTGATTTCGCATTGAAGTGTCTCCGGGTCATGCGTTGCGGTCGATACAGCCGTGATAGTTAGGGTTCGTGAATTCGGCATCTGGAATTGAGAAGTTCACGTCGGTTCCGTGCACGCCGCCTTTGTGGAACGGCCCGTCCGGAAAGACGTTCTCCTGCTTGCGCCCGTACTGACGGATCAGGCGGCGCAGGTTGCCAAGACGCTGTCCGCGCCCGAACGTCCAGAACGCGGCTTCTCGGAAGAGCAGATCGATCGCGCCATCGCGGGTGGCCGGCGTCGCGAGCGCCGGCAGCACCGGGACGTTGAGGCTGCCGATCTGCTGCGGCGACGCGCGCAGCGCGTTGAGAATTCCCATCATGCCGGGAATGTCATTGGCTTGCAGCTTCGCCTCGGCCTCGATGAGGCGCGCGTCGATCCCGTTGACGAGCGTAACCGGTGCGCTGCGATTGAGCCCCCAGACCGACGTGTATACGAGCGTCGTGACGCCGTCGGCTGCCTTGGGTGTCGTCGCTTCCGTCTTTCCGACGACGGGGAGGCGCGGATCACCCGCGGACGCGAAGGGCAGTGCGTTCTTCAGCAGGGTCTTCACACCGTTCACGACGTCGAAGCTGTCGCCGACCACGTAGCGCGGGTTCGCGGTGGGCGCGTTCATGCTGTACAGCCCGTTGTCGCTCGTGGTCACGGAGAACGTCAGGTTCCACGAGAAGTTTGTCGGCACGGGGGCCACCGTCGCAGCCGCGGCCGAGAATTGCGCGAGATCGCGTTGCGTGCGCGCTTTCGCGACGAGGATCGAGTTCCGAACGGAGATGCCGAATGCATCCGTCGCACCGTTCACGAAGCTCAGCGCCGTGTCGAAGTGGGCCACGGCCATCGCGAACGCTTCGGCGTTCGTCAATTGCTTCGTGTACTGCGGAATCCCATCCACCGTCGTGCCGAAGGGCGAGCCGTTGCAGAAATGCTCGCTGATGTCCATCTCGATCCATCCTTCGACGAAGTACATCTGCGCGATCTTCGCCGTCGCGGACGGCTCAAACTGCTTGAGCGCCTTGATCGCGTCGATCGCGTAGCCGCGCGTCTGCTGCGGCCATGGGCTGGTGCTGCTCGAGCCCGCGGGAACCGAGCGGCGATCCTTGTCGTCCGTCTGGAAGAACGTGTCGCCCGACATCCATTCGTCGGTGAGCGTTCCTCCGGCGGACCACATGCTCACGCTTCCGCCGGTTGCATTCTGGAGCGACTGAAGCGCGCCGACGACGAGCGCGTCCGCGCCGGTCGGCGAATTCACGGCTCCGGGCCCGATCACGCCGGGCTGCTGCGGATCGAGCAATTGACTCTTCACACGATCGCACGCCGTCGTCGTCCACGCGAATGCGATCATCACGAACGGCCCGAGGACTCGCCGAGCGTCGCGCATCATGGGCATCGAATGCATCGTCATGTGCTCCTCCGCTCGCGGTCAGTAGTGGAGAGTGAGATGAAGCGTGAAGTACGTGCGCTGTCCGCTCGTCGAGTACGAGCTCGGATTGTCGGCGTCGGTGTACGTCCCCTCGGGATCCGGCCCGCGATAGCGCGTCCAGATGTGAAGGTTCCGGCCCGCGAACGTGAGCTGCGTGTTTTGCGCGCGAATGAGCGACGAGAAGCGATTCGGCAGAGTCCACATCGCGGATGCTTCGCGGAACCGCCAGAACTGATTCGGCCAGAGGAACCCGATCGCCGTCGTGGGATTCGCGTTGCGCGTCGCGATGTTCCGCGCCTGATCGGCGAGCGACGCGTGAATGTCCGACGCACCCGCGCACGAGTTCGATTGCGCGCACTGAATGTTCGACGTCTGATCGAGCAGCGACCCGCCGCCCTTGTAATCGAACTGCAGATTGATGTGCAGCTTCCGCGCGAACAGATCGAAGGAGTTCTGAAGCGAGATGATGTCACGCGGGATGCTGTAGCCGACGTAATGGAACACCGAATCCACGTGCACCTCACTCACCGAGAGGTAGCCGTTGTGATCCGCGTCGTCGTACCTGTACGTCCGGTAGAAGAGCCCGTTCACCGGAACGCTCACCGAATCGCGCGTCGCACCGGTTCCCACCGTCTTGTTTGGATTCCCGGCTGCATCGAAGCCGAGTGAGACGACTTTGTTCGAGAGGTGCGATCCCGCGATCGTCGCGTCCCACGCGAAGGCACGTCGATCGACGAGCGTCGTCGTGAGCGTCACTTCGATGCCCGCATTCTTCACCGAGCCGAGGTTCCGCAGCACG
>DASYSH010000061.1:0-4562 GCA_036003525.1 Gemmatimonadaceae bacterium
GACGTCGGCAGCGGCGATGCCTGATACAGCGCGATCCATCCCTTCAGCTCGCGATCGAGCGCCGTCGTGTCGTTCGTATAGCCGAAGACGAGATCGCCGGTGAAAAACAGAAACGCGGGTTTCGGATTCATCGCAGCGATGTCGGCGAAATCACGATTCAGCTGCTGCACATTCGCCGTGCTGACGACGCCGAGCGATTCCGGCGCGGCAAGACGGTTGCATCCCACGACAACGAACGAATACGCGATGCCGTTCGGGTCGTTGTTCGCGTTCGATGTCGGTGTCGACTTGTCACCGCACGAGACCGTGCCGACAAGGGCGGCGAAAATGCACAGAGCTGCGACGGCGTTGCGTTTGTTGCGCATGAGTGGACGGGCTCGAGAAGAGTTTTTTGCGGATCGGCCTGCGGCGGCCGAACCCAATTCTCGGGGCGCAATGTCACGGATGTGTGGTCGTCGCGTAACGGGATCGACGTCACCAGATTGCGATCGCGACGCTTACGAAATCAGGCTCAGCCGTGCGCCGGCGCCGCGCCGATGTCCACCTTGATATCGCGCCATTTTCCCTGGCGGAACCTGGTCACGCTCAGCGCGCACCGCGTGGCGTGCCCGATGAGAATCGCCAGCCAGATGTGAATGGGCTGAAGCACGCCGATGCGCTGCATCACGAAACAGATGCTGAGCGGCAGCAGCATTTGCGAAACCAGCGAGATGTAGAGCGGACCCTTCGTGTCGCCGGTGCCCTGCAGTCCGCCGGTGTATGTGAGCGCCACGGTGATGAACAATCCGGAAAGGCTCAGCACCCGCAGCAATTGCGTGCCGATCCCGACCACGAGCGGATCGTGCATGCCGAAGATCGCGAGCAGCTGCGCGGGGATCAGCAAAAATGTCGCGCCGATGAACGCCGCGCCGACGAGCCCGATGCGCGCGGCGACCCACACGCCGTCCGCGGCGCGATCGGGTTTCCCCGCGCCGAGATTCTGTCCGGCGATCGCGGCGGCCGCGCCGAGCAGCGCGGTGGAGGTCCACGTCACGAACGAAAACAGCTCTGTGTAGCTCACCGCGTACGTCGCCTGCGCTTCGGCGCCGTGCTCGACCGACCCGATGAAGCCGAGCAGCAGGACGCCGCCGATGTTCATCGCGATGCCCTGAACACCGGTGGGCAGCCCGAACTTGAACAGCGACTTGATGATCGTCCAGTCAGGCGCGAAGCCCTCATGCTTCGGAAACGAAACCACCCATCCACCGGTCAGCAGCTTGTACATCGAGTACGCCGCGACAAGCCCGAACGCGGTCGACGTCCCCATCGCGGCGCCGCGCGTTCCGAACGCGGGAATCGGTCCGAGCCCGCGGATGAGCACGACGTTGAACAAGATATTCAGCGCGGTCGCCGTGATGCCGAGTTTCATCGGCGTGCGCGCGTCGCCCGCCGAGCGCAGGGCGCCGGCGAGCATGAAGAAGATCATCATGCCGAGACTGAACACGAACATCGTGCGCAGAAACGGCAGCGCCTCCTTTTGCACGGCGGCCGACGCATGCACGAGTCCGAGCAGATGCGGCGCAAGAAAATATCCAGCGGGCGCGAGTACGCCGAGCGAGATGATGATCGCGGTGAGAAACGCCTGATAGACCGTGCGGTCGACTTTTTCGTGATCGCCCGCGCCCGCGAACCGCGCGACGAGCACGCTCATGCCCGTGAACAGCGACGAAATGAACACGATGACGACGAGAAATATCTGCCAGCTCACGCCGACGGCCGCGTTCCCCGTGAAGCCGACGAAATTGCCGACGAGCGCATGGTCGATGACGCCCTGCATCCCGCCGATGACGTTCGCGAGGATCGTCGGCCATGCGAGCTTCCACACGGCGGCGCCGAGTGGGCCTTCGACGATCGACCGGTCGTAGCGCTTCTCGCCTTTCGGCGGGATCGTCTCGCCCATCAACCAACCTCATGGAGCCGGTCGATGAGCTCGCGCGCCGACTGGAGCCGGTCTTTCGGCTCGTACGCGAGCAGCTTCTCGATCAGCGACGCTAACGCGGGCGACACCTCGGGCGCGACACTCGCGATCGGCACCGGCGGGCCGTCGACGAGCTTTGCGACGATCTCGGTGACCGTGTCCGCGTCGAACGGCGAGAGGCCGGTCAGGCATTCGTACATCACGGCGCCGGTCGAGAACAAATCGCTCCGCTCGTCGACCTCTCCGCCGAACAGCTGCTCCGGCGGCATATAGCGCGGCGTCCCGACCACCGCGCCGTGCAGCGTCAGACGGTCGCTGCGTTTGTCGAGACGAATCGCCAGACCGAAGTCGGTCACCTTCAGGACGCCCGATTCACCGACCAGAAGATTGGCCGGCTTGATATCGCGATGGATGATGTGATGCTCGTGCGCGACGGCCAGCGCCTCGGCGAGCTGCGTGCCGATCGCGAGCGTCGATGCCACCGACAGCCGTCCCTGCATCTCGATCAGGCTCTCGACCGTGATCGCCTTCACGTACTCCATCGTCATGAAGTGCTTCCCTTCCCATTCCCCGAAATCGTGCGAGCGCACGACGTTCGGATGTGTGATCCGCCGCGCCAGACGAATCTCCATCTTGAGGCGCTCGATCAATTCCGGATCGGTCTTCAACAATTCGGCGCGCAGCACCTTCACGGCGATTTCGTCATCGAGTTCGCGATCGCGCGCGCGGTATACGACGCCCATCCCGCCGCGACCGAGCTCCTCGATGATTTCATAGCGGTCGGCGAACACGTCGCCCGCGCCGAGTGCGCCGAGTCCGCCGAGCAACTCGAGCTCGACCGATGGCCGGGGATTGGAACGCCGGATTTCTTCGCTGAACTCGCGAATCTGCCGCCGCAGGCGCGCCTCCTTCGACTGCCAGCCTGAAACGACGCGATCGAACACGCGCGCCAGGCGGCCGAGCGGATCGTCCTCGTTCGCGAGATGACTCACCGAGCCGGGCATATACGTGGCCTTTTCGACCTCCTCCGCCGCGACCGTCAATTCCGCCACGCGGCGCAAATAGTCGAGTTCGTGGTCGCGCGAGCGGCGCCGTTCCAGCGACGTGCGCACGCGCGCCTGCAGCAGCATGCTGTCGAACGGCTTGGTGAGATGATCTTCCGCGCCAAGTTCGATGCAGCGCACGACGCTCTTGTTGTCATCCACGCCGGAGACGACGATGACGGGAATGTCGTGCGTGATGCCGCTCGCCTTGAGGCGCTCGAGAAATTCGAAACCGTTGCAGTTCGGCATCTCGATATCGCTGACGATCACGTCGATGCGCTCGCGCTCGGCGATCGCCATGCCCTCGAGGCCGTCCGCGGCGGCGACGACTTCGTATCCCATCCGCTCGAGCAGCCGCACGAGCACCTTCCGCGGACCTTCGGAGTCGTCGACGACGAGCAGGCGCGCCGGACCGCGCGACGCGACCGTGCGGGACACCGACGGGGTCAGGCGCTGCGGACGGTCGCGCGGGCCGGAATCGTGCGCGGCGGGAAGTTTCAGGGTGTCGTCGCTGCCGATCCGCAGCGCGAGATCACGAATCGTGCGCGCATCGTCGAGGAGCAGTTCGTCGTCGAGATCGGTCGGCACGAGACCGAGCACGCGCGTCATCGCCTGCACAATTCGGTGCTGCGGCTCGCGCATCTGCGTGTTGAGCGCGGCGATTTCGTCGCGCGCGAGCACGCCGCCGGCGGGGCCGAACGCGCGATCGACGATCGAGCGCAGCTGATGCGCGGCGACCATGGCTTCGCCAACCGCGTCACGCCAGACCCGCCACTCCGGCGGCGCGGTATCCGAAAGCAGCACTTCGCATTCACTGACGATGCGGTGCGCGACCCCGCGAACGCGATGCCGGAGGAGTGCGGTGGCGCGACGTTCGACGTCAGCCGACATTATTAGGCCACCGGATGGGAAGCGGGGTCACAGATGGAACCGAACACGCGGTCATGCGATCGTCAATAGAGGACGATCTGCGAGGGATTCCATGAGTTACGCGGTCATGGCAAAACACGTTCCGGCGACGCCGATTTTGACCGTGCGCCGACGGGCGCACCAGTCGGATTTGCCGCGCTTGGTGCCGGAACTGTGCGGCCTTGTGTGGAAGTACGCGAAGGCGACCGGCGCACCGTCGCCGGGGCGGCACGTAGTGGTGTATCGGAACTGGAAGGACGGTGAGATGGACGTCGAGATCGGGGTGGAAGTCGGGGCGGGCGCGGCAGGCGCGGGAGAGATCGCGCTCGGCGCGCTGCCAACCGGAACCGCCGCGACCGTCACGCACCTTGGCTCGTACGCGGTGCTCGGGAACGCCAACACCGCGATCCGCGAATGGTGCAAGGCGAACGGCCGCGAACTCACGGGAACCAGCTGGGAAATTTACGGCCACATGGGTCCGGATCCGCCTGGTGCGCGCACCGATGTGTTCTATCTGCTGAAGAGCTAGGCGCGCCACCGGAGACGTTGTTTCTCGAAACTGGCAGGTCGAGGTCATGACTCACGGGTCGGGAGTGTCAGAACTCGTCCTTCGGAGCTGCGAGCTCTTGAAACTGCAATTACTGAGCTTCGAA
>DASYSH010000062.1:0-9013 GCA_036003525.1 Gemmatimonadaceae bacterium
TGCACCGCTCCGTGTCGATTGTGATAGACGAGATTCTGACGTTCTTCCAGAGGTCCACCGGCACATCGAGCGCGTCAGTGGGGCACGATGCCGCGCACGGCATGTCGGCGCACATGATGCACGCTGTGGTGTTCACGTTGAGTGCCGGCGTGCCGGCGGCGAACCCTGCGTCGCTTCCGAGCGGCCTGATGGCGTGCGCGGGACATACCGCCGTGCATTCGCCGCAGCGGGTGCATGCCGCGAGAAACGAAGCTTCGGGAAGCGCGCCGGGTGGCCGCGTGTATTTCCCGGGCGAAAACGTGTTCGAGACCGCATCGGCGGCGTGGCCAAGCACGCGGCGCAGGCCGGTGGAGAAGAACGATCGGCGGTCAATTGGGTCGGCCATCGTATTGTGAAATATACGATGCCTGCGCAGCGTCAGAGCCTCTTGGCTAGAACACGGTATGGTCGAATGAAGCCTTGACGGAGGTGATCCGCCCGCCGCTTACCCAAAAATCTGCGCGCCAGTGGTACGACGGCCCCACGGCGTCGACTCCGACATCTTTCTTGCAAAACGCATTGCCGTCGTTGAAGCCCACAAAGCATCTGAATCCGCTCGCGCGCAGGAGCTGCGCCATCGCGTCCTTCGACATGCCGATGGGCACCGCGCGCTTGAGCTTCTGATTCCACTGCACGAAGCTCTCGGCGTTCGCCGTGACCGTCTTGTCGCCGGAACGCTTCTCCTCCACCGCGCACGCCGTCGCGACGAGAACCGCAAGCACTCCGGCAACGCGAAACCGGGACAGTCTCTCGACGATCTGCGTAAATCGAGCTCGCATGGGCACTCCGCATCGGTGAAGGCAACCGAATATACTATTCCATACACACTAGCACGCTCCAGGAGGCAGGGACCGCCGTGATGACCCGTGTGCTGTTGTTCGCAGGTGTGTTAGCCGCGACGGCGTGTGGTTCGACCGGTGTCAGCGGAGTAGGACACCCGCCGCTCTTCACCGTGACCGTCACGCCGGATCCGGCGACAGCCACGCTTGGCACACGACTGCAATTGACGGCCACTATTAGCAACAGCACCGTCACCGGTCCCATTAAGATCACCTGGCAGAGTTCGTACCTGACCTACGCCACCGTCGACTCGACGGGTCTCGTAACTCCGAACATTCAGGGAACGTTCGTCAATATCTGTGCGACTGGGAGCAGCGCTGGATTCGAGCAGTCGACGGGCTGCGCACGAGTGAATATCGTCGCGCCCTAGCGGCGCCACTCAACCGTTTGGCCCCGGCTGTTGTCGCATGATTGCGCCACCAACCCTGGGCCAACCAAATGTTCGACAGCCTCCTTCAGGACCTGCGCTACGGCGCACGTTCCCTCGTTCGCACGCCGGGATTCACGATCGCCGCAATCGTCGCGCTCGCACTCGGCATCGGCGCGAACTCCGCGATACTCAGCGTCGTCAGCGGCGTCCTGCTCAAGCCTCTCTCCTACGAGCAACCGGATCGCCTCGTCACCGTCCTCGACAAAGGCTATAACGGCCTCGCCCCCGGCACCTTTCTCGACCTAAGGCGGCAGCTTCATTCATTCACGCAGCTCGGCGCCGCCGAGTACTGGACGCCGGCGATCACCGGGGTCGCGGAACCCGAAAAGCTGTATGCATTGAGATTGTCGAGCGACGTGTTGCCCATGCTCGGCGTCAGCCCCGCGCTCGGCCGCGTATGGACCACTGACGAGGATGCGACCGGGCGCGAGCATGAGGTCGTCATCGGGCACGGACTGTGGGTGAGGCGCTTCGCCTCCGATTCGAACGTCCTCGGAAAATCCGTTATTCTCGACGGCAACAGCTACACCGTGATCGGCGTGATGCCGCGCGGATTCGGCTTCGCTCCGTTCTGGGCGACGCGCGCGGAACTCTGGGCTCCGCTCGCGCTCGACACCCGCGCCGGCGATTACCACGCCGGAAGCCTGCGCGTCTTCGGACGCTTGAAGCCGGCAACAACAATCGCAGCGGCGCAGTCCGAGGTGACGACCCTCTCGTCCCAACTCGAGCAACTGTATCCGGGGACGACGCGCGAGGTGCGCGTGACGGATCTCACCACGCAAGTCGTGGGAAAAGTGCGCACACCATTGCTCATCATTCTCGGCGCCGTCGCGTTCGTACTGCTGATCGCATGCGCGAACGTCGCGCACATGCTGCTTGCGCGCGCCGCGCGGCGTCAGCGCGAGATCGCGGTGCGCGTCGCGATCGGCGCGACCCGCGCGCGCATGATCGCGCAGCTGCTCACGGAGAGCGTGCTCCTCGCGCTGCTCGGTGGAATCGCAGGACTCGGTCTCGCCGAAATCGGCGTGCGCGTGCTCGCGGCGCAGGGCGCATCGAGCATTCCGCGTGTCGAGACGATCACGCTCGATCCGCGCGTGCTGCTGGCGACCGCGTTCATCACGCTGCTCACCGGCGTTGCGTTCGGCCTCGCGCCCGCGGTGCGCGCGTCGAACGCCGACCTCACGAGTTCGCTCAAGGAAGGCGAACGCGGTTCGACAGAGGGCCGCAAGAATCGCACGCGGTCGGTGCTGATCGCCTCCGAGTTCGCGTTGGCGCTGATGCTGCTGGTCGGCGCCGGACTGCTGATCCGCAGTTTCGTCGCGATGCAATCGCTCAACCCCGGCTACGATCCCGCGAACGTGCTTACGATGGTCGTCCCCGTGACCGGCACGAGCAGCAGTCCCGAGGGAAAGCGCGCGGCGTTCTACGACGCGCTGCTCGGAAAAATCCGCGCGATGCCCGGCGTGCAATCTGCGAGCGCGGTGAACCACATTCCGATCGGCGGCGACAACTGGGGAATTCCATTCCGCATCGAGGGCCGTCCGGAGCCGAAGCCGCGGGACCTGCCGAGCGCGTCGTATAAGGTGGTGATGCCCGGATATTTCGCGACGATGCGCATTCCGCTGCTCGCGGGGCGCGATGTGAGCGCCGACGACAAAATGGACGCGCCGCGCGTGGTCGTCATCAACGAACTTCTCGCGACGCGCTACTGGCCCGGCGAGAATCCGCTCGGCAAGCGCCTGTCGTTCGGTGTCGATTCATCGGGCGCGCGCATCTGGGCGACCGTCGTCGGTGTGGTGCACAATACGATTCACGGAGACTGGACCGCGCCGCCCGACGAAGAAACGTTTCTCCCCTTCGCGCAGCAGCGCGCTTTTCTCGCGAATCCCGCGGGTCACTACGCGTACATGTCGTTTGCGCTGCGCGCAGCGTGCGCGCCCACAACTAAACACTGTGATCCCACCGCGCTGGTGCCCGCGCTCCGCGCCGCGGTTCACGAGCTCGATCCGAACGTCCCGCTGAGCGAAGTGCAGCCGATGAGCAGTCTCGTCGACGGCGCGACCGCGCGAGAGCGATTCTATCTCATGTTGCTGACCGCGTTCGCGACTGTGGCGGTCGCGCTCGCGGCGGTCGGAATTTACGGCGTGATGAGTTACGCCGTCTCGCGCCGCACGCATGAACTCGGATTGCGCATGGCGCTCGGCGCGCGGCCGCAACAATTGCTGGTGAGCGTGGTTCGCGACGGCATGATCGTGGCAGCGATCGGCGGCGCGATCGGAGTCATTGGTGCGCTCGCGATCTCACGCCTAATGGCGACACTGCTATTCGGCGTGAAAGCGACCGATCCGCTGACGTTCGTCGCGGTCGCGACAATGCTCGGAGTCATCGCGCTCGTCGCATGCTATATCCCGGCGCGCCGCGCGACGAAGATCGATCCGCTCGAGGCGCTGCGCGCGGACTAGGCCCTGGTGATGCTATCGCTCCTAGCGTTGGAGGGACAGCGTCACCGTGCCCATCTCGGCCGGCAGCGACGGCCGAAAGTAAAGCGCCGAGACCGTGAAACGGTACGAACCGGACGGAAGCGAATCGCCAAGAATTTGCGCAACGCTATGCTTCTGCGCGAACAAATGCGATTCGCCAGGCTGCAATGTAAGCAGCTCTGGATCATCGCACGCGACAAGATCATTGAGTCCGCTATCCCAGACCGGCACAGTCGGCCCCCCAGCGCGATATGCCCGCACCGAGAGGCCATCGAGAAACGTGCAGACAGAAAAATGAACCGTCGCGACCGTATCGCTAATATTTTTCAGCGTAAGTTGCGCACGCACCGTGTCCTTCGTCGAAACCAAAGCGACGGAGGCGGAAGTAACTACCACGCCCGCTCCGCTCGGATTCAACACGGATCGCCCGCATGCGGCGATTGCGCCACAACCGACGGCGAGCTCCGCAGCTACAAGCAGCCGACTCAATCGAGTGTATCCGAACATGCAACCTCCTGTTTGCCCGTACTCCTAATTAGTACCCTCCGAGCTAGCCTCATTGGAGCAGCATCAGCGCGAGTGCTGCGGATTTCATTTGATGACGGTCGGCGCGCGTTACGGCGCCGCGACTATGCGTACCGGCGCTGAAACCCGGTCCGCCTCCGGCAGCAACGGCGGGCACGTTCCCATGAACGTCGCGCAACTCGACGCGAGGTAGAAGAACCGCATACTCGCAGGCAGCGAAGCCGGCGCTCCAATGAAGAACGTGTCCGTGCGGACCGCACTCGGTGCCAAGGTGAGCGCGGCTGTTCCGGCACACGCGAACGCTACTTGCTCCGACGACCCAACGGGAATCCCATCGCTGTCGATTGGTTGCATTCCCAACAGCGGCCGAGTGTCGCCTCCGCAATGCCCGAGGTAGATCGGTGAACCGCTCTGGTTGCTATACTGCAGAATCACTCTCAGCGCCCGGGAGCTGTCGCCGGTCCCGAGGATGGGCGCAAAATACGAAGTTTGATCGGTTCGCAGCACCGCGCGATACACCGGCCCGGTCGGTTCACGCGCGCATGCAGACGCGGAGACGGCAAGAATCACGAGCGCAAGTGGTAGTGATTTCATCGTGCGACCTCGACCCCGGGGCGGCAAGCGCGTGACGAAGAATCGCCACGCCGTACATCTATGCTACCCCCGCGGCACACCGATGCATCACTTATGCTCGGCGCTAACGTTCACTCCGGCTCGAGCGCCGCACGCCGACTACCAGCTGACACGGGCACCAAACGTGAGAGGAGTGAACCACGCGCGCTGACCTTCGATCGCGAAATCGATGTACCGGAACTCGCCGACGAGCGCGAGATGCGAGACTATCCGAACCGACACATCCGCCTCCGCGAACCGGCCATCATAGCGGGCGACTCCGGCGCCGACGCCAAGGAGAATCCACTCGCCTATCGCTTGCCGAACGCCGACACCTACGAACGCGCCGCTTGGCGACGGGAAGTCTGCCCGGCAGCTGCCATTCGGAGCAGTCAAGCAAACGAGGTTGACATATTGAGGTCTAACTCCGGCGTCAGATCCCAAAAGGACGACCGGACGAGTCGATCCGGCTCCGCCGATTCGAACGGCAAGATCGACGCTCCACAGTTCGCCACTCGCCTTGGTGAACCAGAGCTCGCCAGCGTGAGTGCTTGTCGAGCCAGAACCGAAAGACAAATCTCCCGATATGGCGGGAACGCCCTGCGCGCCGCCGTCGCGCGCGGTGAAGACAAGCGCGAGCGAGACTGCGGCCATCCGAACGCTTCGATGAAACATGTTGTCGCCTGGTGCGCGAGTGAGTCCTGGTGCATCGAAACCGATCCACGTCGCGCGCGCTAGCGCACCACGATCTGCAGTGAATCCGCCAGCGCCCCGCGCGTGGCGACAATCCAAGTGGTCCCGCTCTTCATGCCCGTCACCTTCGCAACGCGAATCCCGATCGGCGTTGCACGTGCAATCGTCGAATCGCGCGATACGTACGTCGCGACGGGATTGTTCGTTTGCTGCGCTCGCTGCACCGCCGGGTCGTTCATGATGTAGGGCGTGAGCGGATTGCCCGCGTGCGGATTGCCCGATGCCGGGTTCGCCGTCGAACTCGTGAGCGCCACGATCGGATGGCCGAGCGCGTCGAATCCATCGACCCAGATGAACGCGGAATCGCCGACCGCGATGGGCGCGCATGCGTGCGTGTCCGGGCAGCGAAGTTGCATGCGCGTGACGCGCTGCATCACGACGATCTCCTTGTACGCAATGTGCCGCGGAACTTTGGTGCGCAGAAACACCGTCGGGGCGTCGCAGCCGGCGGCGACGGGTTTCACGGTATCGATTGTCCCGAGCCGGAGTTCGATCTCGATGTGGTAGGAATACGGCTCCAGCGGCGGGATCGTCGATCGATACGAGCCGGCGCCGTCGACTGCCAAAACGGAATCACCGCGCGAGACTTGCGTCATGCACACGCCACCCGGCACGATGAAGTAGTTGACGAATGAATCGACCGCCCACACGAACCCCGTGTCGGGCCATGACGGCACGACTTGCGCATGGTAGTCGGCAATTTCTTGCGAACTGAACATGGTATCGGGCCCCGTGATCGTGACCTCGACGGGAACCGCGGGGTCGTACGGGTTCGTATGCAGATACTTGTCGCCGCATGCGAACGCGCCGGCGAGCAACACGGCACCGACCGCAGCATACGCCGACGAACGCCGGATACCGGAAATGCGGGGCGAATCAGCGCGGGACTGGGGCCTCATCGACAACCTCGCTGGCGGGGGATTCATCAATACCACGCCAATCGGGAGAATGTTCAAGTGCCGGTTACGGGCTTCATCTGACCACGGGTTCGCGCGATGCACGGCGCCGCGATTGCGCGCTTTGGAGGGGCAGACCATTAGGGGTCGGACCGCCGATCGGTGCCGCAGGGATACGTATTCGTATTCATTCGAAGGAACGTCGACAAGGAACTGAATGTGCTCATTACCACGGCGCGAAGTCAGCGTTCATACGACTGGATCCCTCTTGTCGCGCTAAGCGCATTATTGCTTGCGTCGAACTCGCCGGTTTTTGCGCAATCGACGAAGATCCGCGTGATAAGCGCAGACGGTGTGCCAATTCCGTTTGCGTGGATCTCCGTCGAAGGAGCCGAACCTGTCGTCTCTGGTGAGAATGGCGAAGCCGCGATGACCAATGTTCGGCACAAGACATTCACGGTCGAGGTGCGGCGGATCGGGTACGCGCCGTTCCACGCGCCAATTGTATTTCCCGACACAGCCGCCGTGATCGACATCTCGCTCACGCGTGTCGCACAGCAACTCGCCGGCACGACGATTACGGTCGAACGCCTCAGTCAGCTCGCGCTGACAGGGTTTTACGAGCGAGCGCAAATGCGACAGAAGGGCGTTGTGAGCGGGACATTCATTGGGCCCGAAGAGATGGAGAAACGCCATCCGAGTCGCATTTCGGACATGCTGGTCGGGCGATTGGGCGTCAGCCTTCGCGAAATGCCCAACGGGAAGCTCGTGGCGCGTGGCGGCAGCGGAACGTGCTTCATGACGATTTTGCTAGACGGCCATCGGCTCTGTCCGGCGGCCGGTTGCAACACGGTGCCATCGGGTCAGTTTTCATCCATGACGCGTCCTTCCGGTGATCCCGCTACGAAGGCTGCGGCCGAAGATATCATGATCGATCTCAATCAGTACATCGATCCGAATGACGTTACGGCAATCGAGATTTATTCGCGGGGCGGGAACATGCCGATCAGCCTTCAGACTGTCGACAATGCGTGTGGCGTAATCGCGTTTTGGACGGGCGCGCGAAAATAGAACCTGCACAGGGATTCCCTGTCGACATCTACGCGAAACTCACTAGTTGGGTTCGCTGGCTCCCACCAAGCCTGGCGCGATTGTGCGAACGCGCGCCTCAAAATACACGTATGATCAGGCTCCTTCGTTCCTGGAGTCGACAAATGAAACGCGCCTTGTTGGTGTGCTACGTCGGTGTTCTCGGTCCGCTCTCCGCAAGCAGCGCACAAGATGCAAGCTCCGAGCTTCATACGTCGCTCGGAATCATGGTCGGACGCGATAACATGACTGGAGCGTATAGTGATGGATTTAAAGGTGGGGTCGCCGTCGGAGGCGTGGCGCAGTTTCCGACTTCGTCGCGCCGACTTTCGGTGCGCGCCGATGTCATGTTGCACATAATCGGCGAGAAGGATGAGGTTTGCGACGAAAGAGGATGCGCCGACCAGGGGCTCAGTGCCACCCTCGGCTCAGCAACACTCAGTCTCGTCGCACGCCTCAACGATCCTTTGGTACGCTGGTCGCCCTATGTGCTTGTCGGTCCTGCCGCGTATCTACGCGATGCTGCGTTCGAGTCGGTTCGGGCTAATCATTTCGGCGTGCAAGGCGGCGTCGGATTCGAAGTGCGATCGACCCAGCACACGTTCTTTGTTGAGGCGCGGTACCTCGGCATGCCACCGGGTGGTGTGGTGCCGGTCATTCTCGGACTCCGGTTTTACTAAAGCATGGCGGAGCGGGTATACCACCATGAGCTAAGATGAGATTTTACTCTCGCGGAGTCTCACGCATGAACCGTGCTTTGTTGGTGTGTTGTATCGGTATCCTCGCTCCGTTCGCAGCAGCGGTGTCGCAAGGCGCGCCGCCTGATCAACCCGCGTCGGACCGATTCGGATTGGGAGTCTCGGGAATCACAGGTTCGATCGGCGGCTACAACGCCACATTCCCCGGGGTGGAGGGATTTGTCCGTATCGCGCACGGCTTGTATTGGACCGCGCGTGTGGACGGCGCGTATTACGTCGGACCAAAATTCGCGCACAACGACTGTATCCCATCCGGCGGCACCGGCTGCGTCGACAATCGGTACGTTGGCGGGCTCGGTACGCTCATGGCGACGCTCACGTTCGGCCCGGCGGCGCGGGGCGGCTTGCGCCCCATCTACGGATTGCTCGGCGCAGGCGGAGCGGCGGCGCAGTGGGGCGGTGGGACATGCTCGATGGACGTGAGCAACTGCGGACCGGGCGTCGCGTCAGGATTGGGGCCAACGATGGCGCTCGTCGAGGCCGGCGTCGGTTCTGAGTTTCACGCGCTCGGCGACAACCGAATCGAATTGCGCATTCACGATGCGTCGCGCTCGCTGCTGATTGGAAGTTCTGGCGAGCACCACACCGTGG
>DASYSH010000063.1:0-14196 GCA_036003525.1 Gemmatimonadaceae bacterium
CACCTGGGTGACGCGCACGAAGTCAGCTGGACTCGGCTTTGCATATCTATTTTCATTCTCGCTCGGAATGTCGGCGCTGCTGGTGGTCGTCGGCGTTTCGAGCAGCGCCGTGGCAAAATTGCCGCGCGCCGGTGTATGGATGGTGTGGGTGAAGCGCGCGTTTGCGGTCATTATGATCGGTGTGGCCGAGTACTATCTCATAAAGGCGGGGCAGGGATTCCTATGAACGGCGATCGCAGACCGAAGTCCGAAGTCCGAAACTACGCTCGCAAATGGATTGGATCGGTTCTTCTGTTGGGCGCGATCACAATTCCCGCTCGCGCGCAGGAAAGCGGGATCGAGGTCGGAAAGGCGGCGCCGGGCGCGAAACTCGAGATGCTCGACGGAAAACCCGGTGACCTCTCTGCGTACATCGGCAAGTCGCCAATCGTGATGGAGTTCTGGGCGACGTGGTGTCCGAACTGTAAAGAGATCGAGCCCGCGATGCTCGCGGTGCAGAAGAAATACGCCGGCAAGGTGCAGTTCATCGGCGTAGCCGTGAGTGTCAACGAATCGCCGGAACTCGTGCGCCGCTACGTCGAGAAACACGGCCTCGCCGGCGTGCAGTTCTACGACCGGAAGGGAACCGCGCTCGACGCGTACGACGTGCCCGCGACGAGTTTCGTCGTCGTCATCAACAAGGCCGGCAAGGTCGTCTATACGGGATTGGGCGGCACGCAGGATCTCGACGCCGCGATCAAAAAGGGACTCTGACTTAGCCCAGCAGAGGCGCGTCGAATAAAAGTTTTGGCGGCTGGGGCTCGCGCGTGTGGTAGACGCGCAGTGTTTTCAGCGTCCAGACGCCGGTCTCCCGAATCGCGAGCAGCGGGCGGAGTGATTCCTGTGTGAGCGTCGGATAGAAGCTCAGCGTGCAGTGCGGCGTGAACGGCCAGCGCGCGGGCGCGAACGGAATCCCGGAATCTTTCAGACGCTGATGCAATGT
The DNA here is from genome assembly GCA_036003525.1 of Gemmatimonadaceae bacterium. GTDB lineage: Bacteria > Gemmatimonadota > Gemmatimonadetes > Gemmatimonadales > Gemmatimonadaceae > Fen-1231. The sequence goes on from DASYSH010000063.1 coordinate 983, forward strand.
GCGCAGCGGACCGTGCGGATCGAGCGGCAGGACGACGATCTCGCGCTGCAGAAATCGCATCGGCGGTCCGAAACGCAGCGTAAGCGGCGCCGTATCCGCGGCCACCGGCTCGATGCACTTCCGCAGGACGTCGACCGGCGTGTCTTCCGGAATCGGCCCCGCGCCGGACGATCCGATCATCGTGATGTGGGGCGGCGATTCCGAGGCGAGTTTTGGATCGAACTTCTTCTGCAGCGCGCGAACGCGGTCGCCGATTGCACCATCCAATTCTGCGATTACGAAAATCCCGCTCACGGATGCCGCTCATGCCAGCGCGCGACGGCGAGCCCGCTCACCGTGCCGATCGCCGCGCCGGTGAGGCAGTCGGTGAACCAGTGATCGTGATAGAAAATCCGTGAAACGCCAGTGAACGTCGCGAGCGTGAATGCCGCGGGGCCGGCCCAGCCGGCGGACGCATCGTGACGATGCGAGAGTCGCGTCGCCAGCGCTGTCGCGAACGCGAACGCGACGGTCGTGTGTCCGGATGGAAATGATCGGTAGAGGTCGTCACCGCGGAAACCGCGGAGCAGCGCGAAATCATCCGCGCGCGTCGAGTCGACGAGCGGACGCGCGCGGCCCGCGATTCCCTTCACCATGAAAGTCACCGCACCGCTGATCGTAGCGGCTTCGAGCGCCGCTTCGCCGTCGATCGCGAGATTGCGGTCTTTCGCGATGCGACCGGCGGCGTACAGCGCCCCGCTCGCGATGAGCGTGCCCGGTCCGCCAAGAAATGCCGTTGCGCTGAGCGTGCGGTGAACGCCCGGACTGTTTCGAAACGCCGGGATTCCCTTCCACTCGACGATTCTCGAGTCGAACGGAATGAGGATCGCCGACGCGGCGAGCGCGCCGCCGATGATGGCTGCGTCGGCGGGGCGGAGCACGGAGGGCGGCGGCGGGACCGTTTGCGCGGCGAGCACCGGCGCCGCAAGAAGCAGCAGCGCGAAGCTTCGCTTGATCATGAGATGTGTTCTGCGGTTGCGCGCCCGAGCAGCACGCGATCGAACGCGCTGTCTCCGTGCCGTTCGTGCCAGCGTGTGAGCATCAATCCGGTCGTGCAGCCGAGCAGCGCCGCTGCGGCGACGTCGCTGAACCAATGCTGGTTGGTGTACGTGCGCGCGAACGCGACGAGCAGCGCCGACACAAATGCGGCGATCGCAATCGGCATTCGCTGCGGCAGTTTTCGGTGCGCGGCGATGGTGCTCACCGCGGCCGCAAACGCGAACGTCGCCGTGGTGTGGCCCGACGGCATCGAGAAATAGCGCGCGTCCGTCCAGCCGTGCAAAAAATTCCAGTGCCACGGTTCGTCGGGTGTGATGAACGGCCGCGCGCGGCCGGCGAACCCTTTCGCGATTCCGCTGAGTGAACTCGCGACGGCGATCGCTTCGACGCCGCGCAGGCCGAGCAGCGAAACGCGCCGGTATTTCAGCGCGCGCCCGCCGAGCCAGAGCAATGCGGCGAACCAGATGACGCCGGGGCCGCCCCACCAATTGAAGGCCGCTCCGACGGCATGCAGCAGCGGATTCTGCTGAAACGCCGCGCTCTGCAGCAACGATGCGACCGCACGATCGGCATCGTAGACCGGATTGTTCATTCTGCGGGCGAGCCGATCAACGCGGCGCGGTCCAGCCGTTCCAACCCGGGCCGCGCACCGTTTGACCGGGCTTCGCGCCGGTGTGCGCGCCGTCGTGAATCACCTCTATCCCGTTCACCAACACCGTGGTTATTCCACTGGAAAGCTGGTGTGGCTTCTCGAACGTCGCGTGGTCGGTCACGGTGGCCGGATCGAACACGAGAATGTCGGCCTTCATTCCTTCTTTGATCAGACCGCGATCGGCGATCATCAGCCGTGTCGCGACCGCGGACGATGCTTTGCGCACCGCGTCTTCGAGCGTGATGACATGCTCGTCGCGCACGTACTTCGACAGCAAGCGCGTGAAATTTCCGTACGTGCGCGGATGGACCATCACTTTCGCCGTCGCCGGATCGTCGGCTCCGGCGTCCGTTCCCCACTTGATCCACGGCGCTTTCAGCTGCATGCGCACGTTGTCCTCGCTCATGCGAAAGAGGATTTCGCCAAGCTGCGCTTTCTCCGCGATGTTGAGGTCGATGAGCGCGTCGGGCCAGTCCTTGCCCATCGCCTTTGCGATCTCGGTGAGGCGCTTGCCCTCGTACTGCTTGAGTTCGGGACGCGTGAAGCCGACCACCATCACGTCTTCGGGCGCATCCATGCAGCTGTTTTCGAAGCCTTCGATTTTGCGCTGGAGGTCGGCTTTGACCTGCGGGCGAATCGCCGGATCCTGGAGATTCTGCAGAAGTTTTCCATCGGCCGCGTATTTCGGCGCGATGCACGCGTTGAATCCGTTCGCGGCGGCGGAGTAGATGTACATGTTCGCCTGCACGTCCTGACCGGCCGCGCGCACCGAATCGATTTTCGCGATCGCAGCGGGGATTTTGGGCCAGTTCGCTTTTCCCGCCGCCTTCAGATGGTAGATCTCGACCGGCACGCCGCCTTCGCGCCCGATGCGAATCGCCTCGTCGATCGCTTCGAGGAGAAAATCTCCCTCGTTGCGCATATGCGTGATGTAGAGTCCGCCGAACGGCGCCATCGCTTTCGCGGACTCGATCAAGTCAGCGGTCGTATTGTAATTGTCGGGCGGATACATCAGCGCGCTCGCCACGCCGAACGCGCCGTCGGTCATCGCGCGGCCGATCATCGCGCGAACCGTGTCGCGCTCCGCCGCCGAGAACGGCGCCATCGACTGGCCTTTCGCGTACGCGCGCACCGTGCCCGATCCAACGAACGAGCCGACGTTCTCCGACAGCCCGCGACGCTGCATGAAGTCGAGCCACTGGCCGAAACCGTGCGGGCCGGTGAAGCGCGCGGCGAGGCGGCGATCGCCGGCGTCGGTGATGTTCGCGAGCAGTTTGTCGTTCACCGGCGCGGGGGTGTCGCCCTCGCCCAGGATCGCCGTGGTGATGCCCTGGGTGACCATCGACAGCGCGCGGCCGTCGCCGGTCATGAAGTTCGGGTACGACTGCGCCTGGATGTCGATGAACCCCGGCGTGACGGCGAGTCCGTGCGCGTCGATGCGTTTGGCGGCGGCCACCGACGCGAGCGCCCCACGCGGCGCGATGCGCGCGATGCGATCGCCGCGCACGCCGACATCGCCCCAGAACCAGGCGTTGCCGGATCCGTCGATGATGCGGCCGTTCGTGATGACGACATCGTACGGCGCGCCGGAAGCGGAGGCGCCGGTCGCGACCGGCGCGCGGCACGACGCGAGCGACGACGCCGCAAGAACAGCGGCCACGACTCTGAACTTGCGCATGACGCACTCCCCCGGCGGTATTGTAGACCTATCCATGAGACAGACGCCCACCCAGCTGAAGAACGTAACCCTCGACGACGAAATCGTCATCCGGGAGCTCGCGACGCACGATGAACGCGCCGCCGCGGTTCGTCTGCAGGAAGAAACATGGGGAGCGGGATTTACGGAACGGGTTCCCGCGGCGATGCTGCTCGTGGCGAACAAGATCGGCGGCGTCGCCGCGGGCGCGTTCGCTCCGGGCGGAGCGCTGCTCGGATTTGTGTTCGGCCTCACCGGATATCGTGACGGCGGGATGGTGCACTGGTCCGACATGCTCGCCGTGCGTTCCGAGGCGCAGCGGCGGAACATCGGCCGCGCGCTCAAGATGTATCAGCGCGAGCGATGCCGGGAGCTCGGCGTCGATACGATGTACTGGACGTTCGATCCGTTCGTCGCGAAGAACGCGCAGCTGAACTTTTGCCGGCTCGGCGCGGCAGTCGAGGAATTCATTCCCGACATGTACGGCCCGGATACGAAAAGTCCCGCGCACGGTTCGCTCGGCACCGATCGTTTCGTGGTTTCGTGGCCGGTCAGCACCGAACCCGTCGCGATGCCGTTCGATGCGAAGGCGCCGCCGCACGCCCCTGTCGTGTCGGGTCGCGGTTCGCATCTTCCCGCGCCGGACGCGCCGCTGCCCGACGATCCGCAGGTCGTCGTCCACATTCCGCCGGATTATCGCGCGCTGCTCGACGGTGATCTCGAACTCGCGCGCGCGTGGCGCATGTCGGCGCGGCGCGCATTTCTGCACTATATCCCGCTCGGATACCGCGTCACCGATTTCGTGTTCGATGGAGCGAACGACGCCGCGTATGTGCTCACCCGCAATCCCATTCGCTGAATGCGCGTCGATCGAATCGTCCTGCGAGAGATCCGCCTCGAACTGAAAGAGCCTTTTCGCATTTCATCCGGAGAAGTGCGCGAACGGCGGATCATGCTGCTCGAACTTCACGACGCGTCCGGCGCGCGCGTATGGAGCGAATGCGTCGCGGGCGAAGCGCCGAACTATTCGAGCGAAACGATCGACACCGCGTGGATCGTCATCACGCAATTCGTCGCGCCACGCGTGATTGGAAAGTCGTTCGCGCACCCCGCCGAGATTCATGCCGTGCTCGAGCGCGATTTTCGCGGGCACAACATGGCGAAGGCCGCCGTCGAAATGGGAATGTGGGCGCTCGCGGCGACGATCGCGGGCGAGCCGCTCGCGCGATTCGTCGGGGGTACGCGAAGCGAAATCGCGACGGGGATCTCGCTCGGCATTCAGGCCAGTCCCGCGGCGCTCACTGAAAAAGCGCGCGCGGCGCTCGACGCCGGATATCGCAAAGTGAAGATCAAGATCGAGCCGGGTCACGACGTCGAATGGATCGGCGCGGTTCGCGCGGCGCTCGGACCCGGTGCGCACCTGATGGCCGATGCGAACAATGCGTACACGCTCGACGACATCGACCGGCTCCTGCAGCTCGATGAATTCGGACTGATGATGATCGAACAGCCCCTCGCGCACGACGACATCGTGCGGCATGCCCAGCTTCAGAAGCGGCTGAAGACGCCGGTCTGTCTCGATGAATCGATCACCGGCCTCGACCAGGCGCAGGATATGGTCGCGCTGGACAGCGGCCGCATCGTGAACATCAAGGCGGGGCGCGTCGGCGGTTTCACTTCGGCGATCGCGATACACGACTACTGCGAATCACACCATGTGCCGGTGTGGTGCGGCGGCATGCTCGAAAGCGGGATCGGCCGCGCGTACAACGTCGCGATCGCCTCGCTGCCGAATTTTACGCTGCCCGGCGACGTGAGTCCGAGTGCGCGCTACTGGGCGCGCGACATCGTGTCTCCCGAATGGACGATGGATCGCGGCATGGTGCGCGTTCCGCTCGATCGACCGGGGATCGGCGTCGATGTCGATGCGGAGCGCATCGCGTCGCTCACGGTGCGCGAGGCGGAGCTGGCACGGTGAGCGGCGATCTCGGTTTCACCGCCGACGAACGCCGCGCGCTGACTGCGCTGCGCCGTGATCTGCACCGCCATCCGGAACTGTCATGGCACGAAACGCGCACGCAGCAAACACTCGAACGCGCGCTGCGTGACTCGGGGCTCACCGATGTGCGGCGGATTGCGCGCACGGGTCTCGTCGCGCGCGTTCGCGGCCGCGATGCCGGCGCGCCGGTGATCGCGCTGCGCGGCGACATCGACGCGCTCCCGATCGCCGAGGCGACGGGACTCGAGTTCTCGTCGTCGCACGAAGGTGTGATGCATGCGTGCGGGCACGATGTGCATGCGTCATGGGCGGTCGGCGCGGCGCTGCTGCTCGCGCGCGCGCCGGCGGCCGGCGATGTGCTCGTGGTGCTGCAGCCCGCGGAGGAAGTTGGTGAAGGCGCGCGCGAAGTGATCGCGAGCGGCGCGCTCGACGGCGTTCGCGCCATATTCGGCGCGCACGTCGACCGGCGGTTCGCCGTCGGCGAGGCCGTCGCGCAGGCCGGATCGCTCGCCGCGTCGGTCGACACGTTTCACATCGTGCTGCAGGGCGAAGGCGCGCACGGTGCGCGTCCGCAGGAGGCGCGCGATCCGGTCGTCGGCGCGGCGGAATTGATTCTCGCGATTCAAACGATCGTGTCGCGACGGCTCGATCCCGCGCTGCCGGGCGTAGTCACGGTGGGCGCCGTCCACGCGGGGCGCGCGTCCAATGTGATTCCCGAGAGCGCCGAACTCACCGGAACGATTCGCGCGACGACTCCGGCGTCGCGCGCGCTGCTCGTGAGCGAACTCGAACGCATGGCGCACGCGGTCGCGGCGACGCACCGGCTGACGGCAACGGTCGAAATAACCCACGGCACCCCGCCCGTGATCAACTCCGCCGACGGCGCGGCATGGGCTGCACAGGCCGTGCGCGATGTGCTCGGCGAACGCGCGCTCGTTCCGCTGGGCACCACCAACATGGGCGGCGAGGATTTCGCGTTTTATCTGGAGAAAATCCCCGGCTGTTTTTTGCGGATCGGCGCTCGTGAGCCCGGCGGTGAGCATCGCGCCGCGCACACGCCGCGGTTTTATCCCGCGGAAGAGGCGCTGTTCATCGGTGCGGCAGTGCTCGCCCAGTGCGCCCGCGCAGCCGGATCTCCTTCGAGTGCGTGAGATCGTTCTCGAACATCTCCTCGGCCTCCGCGCCGATCTTGGGATCTTCGATGATCGCGTCGAGTTCGAAATTGAGGGCGATGCCGAGCGGATTGAAGTCGGTTGAACCGACCCGGGTCCACCGCCCGTCGACGACGGCGGTCTTCGCGTGCATCATCTCACCGCGCCATTCCCAGATCCGCACGCCATTCCTGAGCAGCCGGTTGTAATAGCCCCGCGTCAGGCGCCGGACCCACGGATGGTCATACTTCGACGGCACGAGCAGCCGCACGTCGACGCCGTCGCGCGCGGCGCCGTTGAGCGATTCGACTTCGGCGAACGACGGAACAAAATACGCGCTCGCCAGCCAGATGGAGCGCTGCGCGGCGGCGGCCTGAAGGTGCAGCGAACGCCCGATGCGCAGCCGTCCCGGATCACCCTCGACGACGCCGACGAGCGATGGCGCGCATTTCGCGGGGTCCATATCCGCGCCGCGCGCGGCGCGCGTGAGTTTTCGCTCTGCTTTCGGCGGCCGCTTCCCCTCCGCGCGCAGCCACATGCGGCCGAACGCGGCCATGAAATCTTCCGCCGCGGGGCCGACGATGCGCACACACGTGTCGCGCCATTCGAGTCGGCGCTTGCGAAGGATTCCGCCCTGCCATTCGTCTCCGATGCCGATGCCGCCGGTGATCGCCGCCGAAGAATCGGTGACGAGCAGCTTGCGGTGATCGCGGGGAATCACGCCCATCCACCGGCGGAAGCCGAACGGATTGAAAATGTGAACGCGAACCCCGTTTTTCTTGAGGGTGCTGATGTACGAAGATTTTATTCCGCGCATGCCGAACCAGTCGGCGATCAGCTGCGTGCGCACGCCGCGCTTCGCCGCGCGCGACAGCGCGTCGGAGAACCGCGCGCCGATCGTGTCCGACTTGAGGATGTAGCTCTCGAGCGCGACGGTTTCTTTCGCGTTGTCGATCATCTCGATCATCGCGTCGAACGTGTCGATGCCGTGCGAATAGAGGGTGACTTTGTTTCCCTCGGAGACATCGGCCGACGACATTCTCCAGAGCGCGCGCGAGAATGACGGGCCGCCTCCGCGCGGCAGCGCGGGGGGCGCGGGCGGGGTGGGTGCGGCCGAAATATGGTGTGGTTTTGTACGCGTGGTCCGTCCGCTCATGGACGGACATTGACCCATTGGCGCTGCAGGCGAAAGGGCCGCGTGAATTCCGCGGGCGCCGGCCACTTGCTTCGGTCGCACCGAGCGGACATATCACGGTATGCTCAACATCAATCTCGAAGGGAAACGCGCGCTCGTCGCCGGAGTCGCCGACGACGGCGGCTTTGGATTCGCCATCGCCAAGTCGCTCGCCGAAGCGGGCGCGACCGTATGCGTGGGCACGTGGCCGCCGGCACTGAACATTTTCAACAACCTGCTCGAGCGCGGGAAGATGGACGAGTCGCTGAAAATGCCCGACGGCTCAAAGCTGAATTTCGAGAAGATCTATCCGCTCGATGCCGCGTTCGACTCGCTCGCCGACGCCCCCGAGGACATCCGCACGAACAAGCGCTACAAGGAGCTCGGCGATTTTTCGATCGACGGACTCGTCCAGCGGCTCACCGCGGATTTCGGATCGCCATCGCTGGATATCGTCGTGCATTCGCTCGCGAACGGACCCGAAGTGAAGAAAGCGCTCATGGACACGAGTCGCGCGGGATATCTCGCGGCGGTCGGCGTGAGCGCATACTCGCTCATCAGCATGGTGAGCCGCCTCGCACCGCTGATGCGGCCGAACGGGTCGTTCCTTTCGCTCTCATACATGGCCGGCGAGCGCGTGATTCCGGGATACGGCGGGGGCATGTCGTCGGCGAAAGCCGCGCTCGAGAGCGACACCCGCACGCTCGCATACGAAGCGGGACGCCGGCATGGATTGCGTGTGAACACCATCAGCGCCGGGCCGTTTGCCTCGCGCGCGGCGAGCGCGATCGGGATCATCGACGCGATGGTCGCGTACTGCGCGGCGAACACCCCGCTGCCGGAGGCGCTCACGGCGACGGAGGTCGGCACGGCGGCCGCGTTCCTCTGCTCTCCACTCGCGAGCGGCATCACCGGCACGACGGTTTATGTCGACAAGGGTTATCACGCGATGGGGATGGCGGTCGACCGGGGCACTCCGGGAACGCTCTAGGCACTGCATCACGGCCGGTGGGCGAGCTATTTTTCTCCGCGTCGTTACACCATGTCGCAGTTCAAACCATTCACACGAGACGAGTCATAATGCGATCCGCCCACTGGCGCGGGATGGCTCTTCCCATCCTGTGTCTCGCTTTCTCAGCGTGCTCGAAACCCGACGCACGCGCAGCCGCCGCCGACCCCAATACACCCGCGGTCGTGCGGGCCCCCCAGCCCACACTCCCCGGCGACACTGAAAAGAAGGTCGTTGAACCGATCATCAACGGCGACGACGCCCGCATGGTGCTGAGCCGCAATTACGCGCTCGAGGGAGCCGGTCTGTCGAACCTCGATCCGAAGTTGATCGAGGGCGCGTACGCACCCGACGCCCAGCTCACGACGCCGAACGGAAAATTCACGGGCGCTCAGGCGATCGTGAAGGAATTCCAGAGCTTCGGCATGGACGGGTCGGTGAAGGAGTTCAACAGGCAGTCATTCAAGCTGTCGGTCATCGATTCAACGGTCGTCGACACCGGCACCTACTTCGTCACGCGGAAAAAGGGCGCGGGTCAGCCCGTCACCGAGCACGGCGCGTACGCCGCGGTGTGGCGGATCCATCCCGCGCCGCTCGACTGGGTCATGACGAAGGACCATCTGTATCCGGTGTCGAAGAAGAAATAGCCGAAAAAGAACGCTCCATCAGCGCAACGGCCTTGGCGCCGTTCTCTTCTTCACGCACACCAACTCTCCGAAATCCCATTCGTTCGTGAAACGCGAGCGACCCGGGATTCGGCGGCAGCAGATTCACCTCGAGCGCGATGCGCGGCCACGCCCCGGCGACGAAACGGCCGATGTCGTCGTACAGCGCGCGGCCCACTCCGCGGCCGCGCGCGCGCCGGGCGACGACGATGCGGTCGAGATAGAAGAATCCGTCGCCGCGAAAGAAATCGGTGAACCATCGATAGTTGAGCGACCAGTAGTCGAGGCCGGGCGGGAACGCGATCACGAAACCCGCGAGGCCGGCCTCGTCCACGGCGACACGGAAATAACCGGCGTGTCCGGCGATCCATGCGAACTCGTCCGGCGTGAGCGCGTTCACGTGCGGCACCGCGCTGTTGTTCAGCGCCAGCACCGCGGCATGATCGTCAGCGTCCGCGTCGCGAATCACCATCAGCCAAAGGTACGGTCGTTGCGCGCGTGGCACGACCGTACATTTGAGCCATGACTGCTCGCGACGTGCGACGCTGGCTCCTGGTCGCGGCATCTTTTGCCGCGACCCTCGGAATATCCGGGTACATCCTGTGGTCGGGATGGGCCAAGTCCGGAGCGCCGCCGCAAATTCCGCTCGCAACCCATATGCTGGCGCTCGCCGCCGTCGCCGCGGAAATCGTGACGCGCACGATCAAAATCCAGTGGAGCGGCGCCGCGCTGCGCATCCCCCTGCGCTTCGCGACCGCGATGCGCGTTTGTCTGGGTGGTGACTTCGGCGCATCGATCACGCCGTCGCGTTCGGGCGCCGAGCCGGCGCGCTTTCTGGTGCTCGCGGAAGCGGGAGTGCGGCCGGCGGGATCGATCCTGATTCTGTTCACCGAACTCTTTCTCGAAATGACGTCGCTGTGCCTGCTGTGCGCGGTGCTTGCGTTCGCGTTCAGCGGCTCGGGTCAGATCGTGTCGCTGATGACCGCGATGATCGGCGGATACGCGACGATCGTGCTGGCCATCGGCGCGTTTGGATATTTCCTCGCGCACCGCAACGCGAACGGCCCGCCGCCGCAATGGGCGCGCGCGATCGGCTTCAACGCGGGACGCTGGCGCGTCATCCAGCGCGCGCTGCGGTCGCTGCGGTCGGGCATCGCGGCACTCAAGCACGCGCGTCTCATGCCGATGGCGGGCGCGTTCGTCGCGTCGATGGTCCACGTTTCGCTCCGGCTCACCGTGCTGCCGATCATCGCCCTCGCAATGAATCCGCAGCTGCCGCTCGCGAAACTCGTGCTCTGGCCGCTCGTGTTCCTGTACGGCGGCGCGGTTGCGCCCGCGCCCGGCGGCGGCGGCGCCGTGGAGTTCGGATTCAAGTTTGCTTTCGGCGGCATCATGACGCCGTCCGTGCTCGGCGGCGCGCTGATCTGGTGGCGCTTTTACACGTTCTATCTGTACGTGATTCTCGGCGCGCTCGCGGCAGGGAGCACCGTGCGGCGCGCGCTGAGCTACGACGCCAGAGCCACGAAAATCACGACCGCCGTCGCCGACCCCGGCGCGATCAGGGAGCCGGGCATGGAGCACGAACCGCTCTAAGCCGGCCGTTCACCGCGGCGATCGTGTCACCGTGCTGCGTGAGTTTCTCGAGACGAACGCTGTCCGCGAGCGCATCGCGATCGAGCAGGATGAGATGACCGGCGGAGTCTCTCGGCTCGCGCTGCGAAAAACAGACGGGGAGCAGCCGCGTGGTCTTTCCCTCGGCGAACGCCTGCGCTTTCTTGAGCGCGCCCTGCTGAAGCGGCGCCGGCGCGGCGGGTAAGGCGGCGGCTGGAGCCGCGGCGCGGCGCGCTGCCGCCAGGTCGTGCAGGTTCGCGGCGGTGTTCGCCCCCGCGCCCCCAGCCGCCGCATCGGCGCGCGGCTGTGCCGCAGCGGCGACGCGCGACTCGGCGGCAGGAGCGTCTCGGTCTTTGCCGGTTGGCGCGATCTGTTGCTTTTGTTTTTCAAGTTCTTTTCTTTCTGTATTACTTTTTGCTATGATGGTCGGCGCGGGGGCCGCCGGTGCCGGGGAAACCGCCGGCGCGTCAGCCGGTTGCTTCAGCGAGACCGTGACGTCCCCGCCGTCGATCGATGCGCGATTCAGCACGACGGCCGAGCCCCCGATGAGCACGAGGATCGCCGCCGCGCGAAGCAGCCATCGCCCGCCCGTTTGCCGCGGTGCGTCCGCCGGCTTCGGAATCACATTCGCCGGCACGCGATCGAGCGACCCGACGATCCGCGAGCTCGCCGCGAGCAGACCGCGCGCTTCGGCCGCGGCTGCGGCCCAGTCGGGATCCGACGCCACGAGCGCTTCGATGCGCGCGGCCTCGGCGACATCGAGTTCGCCGTCGAGCCACGCATGAATCAAACCTTCGTCAGGATGCGGCATGCCGCCCTCTCTCGCGCCGCTCACCTTGCAGCGCTTCGTAAGTCTCCGCGAGCCGCCGCCGCGCCCGCGACAGCGTCGTGCCGACCGAACTCTTCTCGATCCCCAGCACATCGGCGATCTCTTCGTAGTTCAAGCCTTCCTCCTTCATGAGCAGCGCCTGCCGGTCGCGCTCGGCGAGCGTATCGAGCGCGCGGCGCGCGTCGGCGGTTTCCTGCGCCATCTCGAGCGTGATTTCGCGCGGCTCGGCCGGCATCTCGCGCTCCTCGTCCCGCACCTCCGCGGCCATGAGCTCCAGGTGTTTCCGCTGGCGTGCGTTTCGCCGCGCGTCGTCGCGCACGAGGTTGTTTGCGACGGCGAATATCCACGAACGCTCGTTCATGATCGTGTCCTGCCGCAGCGCACGGACGAACGTCTCTTGCGCGACCTCTTCGGCCCAGTCGCGGTCGCCGAGCCGGCGCGTGAGATACCGCACCAGCATCGCGTGATATTCGCGGAAGAGACGTTCGACGTCGTGCATGCCGGTTCCTACCAGTTCCTGACGGCGTCGGCGAGCGCCGCGGCATCGAGCTGCGTGACGCCGTCCGGTCCCACTTCGATGGCGACCTTCCGCCCGAACACACGGACGCGCTCGCCCACCGCAAACAACGGCGCGAGCTCCGGCACGCTTTGCACGAGCGCAAAGTATGCGGGCGAGAATGCCTTCACTTTGATCACGGGGATTCCGGGCGCGGTGCGGGTTTCGGTCCACACGCTGTCGCGCAGCGTGAAGGTCCTGTTGCCGGCGGTGCGGCTCGATTCCTTCGCATCGCGCGTCGCGTCTTTATCGAGGTCGCCGAGCGAAACCGCGGCGCGCTGTTCCGAAGCCGTTTTCGCGGCGTCGAACTGCGCGGCCGCGGGAGCGTTCGCGAAGTTCACGTCGGAACGCATGGGGAGCGCCTGTTTGCGAATACCCCCGGCGCCGTTGGCGGCCTGCGAATTGAGCGCGCCGTTTTCCGTCACGAGATACGACGTGAGTTCTGTCGGGATTCCGTAGCGCTCGCCAAGCTGCCGAAGTTCCGCGTCGAGTTCGGCGTTGCCGCCGCTGCGGTGGCGCTCGGCGCTGAGGTAACCGACACGCTGCGCGGCCCAGAGACGCGAGACGAATGCGTTCTCCGTGGAGTGCGCGGGAAATGAAACGCGACCCGTCCAGCGCACCGGTCCGTCGCTCGTGCGGCCCTCGATGACCAGCGTGGCGTTCTCCCGCGTTCCGGAATAGCGTGCAAGCACAACGAGATCCTGTCCGGCGAATAAATCGATCGCGCCCTGCGGCTGCAATCCGTAAAGTCGTACACCGTCGACGCTGATGTGCACATCCGTCGCGACCGGACGCGTGAGCCGCTCCGTCACCACGCCCACGGCGCGCTCGACG
>DASYSH010000064.1:0-1602 GCA_036003525.1 Gemmatimonadaceae bacterium
ATCGCTCATGTGCGCGTAGAACTTGTCGCCGCTCAGCTCTGCGAACTTCACCACATCCTCCAGCGTGATCTCGCGCGAGCCCGTGTTCAGAGTGTCGCCGACATTCAGCTCTTCGAAGTAGCGCGTGAAGGGGTGCGGACCGCCGGTGATCTGCGCCGCGCCCTGCATGTATTCGCGGACGATGCCGGTGAGGACGGTCGGGGATCCCTGGAGCGCCGTGCGCTGCATGTAGTGAAGGACGCCGCGGACACCGCCAAGTTCTTCGCCGCCGCCCGCCCTGCCCGGCCCGCCGTGGACGAGATTCGGCATCGGCGAGCCATGGCCGGTGCTCTCCTTCGCGCTGCTGCGATCGAGCACCATGATCCGGCCGTGGTAGGGCGCGACGCCCAGCACGACTTGCCGCGCGACTGTCGGATCGGCCGTGAACAGCGAGCCGCACAGGCTGCCCCGTCCGAGCTTCGCGAGTTCGATCGCGTCATCGAGCGTGCTGTACGGCATCACGGTGTTCACCGGCCCGAACGCTTCGATGTCGTGCGGCTCGCTGAACGTGAACGGCTCATCGCACGAGAGCAGCATCGGCGCGAAGAACGCGCCCTTTTCGCGGTCAGCGCCGACGACGTTGAAATCGCCGCCGCCATATACGAGTTGGCCGGCTCCCAGAATCTTTGCCGCGTTTGCCCCGACGTCGCGCACCTGCGCCCGGCTCGCGAGCGGACCCATCCGCACGCCTTCCACTGATGGATTTCCGATCGTGACTCCGTCGAGGCGCTTGATGACCGCCTTGATCACCGCCTCTTCCGTGCCCGCGGGAACGATCGTGCGGCGGATCGCCGTGCATTTCTGTCCCGCCTTCACGGTCATTTCGCGCACGACTTCCTTTACGAACAAGTCGAACTCTTCGGTTCCCGGGACCGCGTCGGGGCCGAGAATCGAGCAGTTGAGCGAATCCGCTTCCATGTTGAAGCGCACCGCGTTTTCCAGAATCGCAGGGCTCTCTTTGAGCATGCGCCCGATCGCCGCCGAACCGGTGAACGCGACCGTGTCCTGCAGGCCCAGATGCGAAAGCAAGTCGCCGGCGCTCCCGCAAATCAGCTGCACCGCGCCCGCCGGCAGGAGTTTCGAATCGATCATCGCGCGCACCATCGCCTCGGTGAGATACGATGTCACCGTCGCGGGCTTCACGATCGCCGGCACGCCGGCGAGCAGCGCCGGCGCGAGTTTCTCGAGCATTCCCCAGCACGGAAAATTAAACGCGTTGATATGAACGGCGACGCCTTCGAGCGGCACGCAGATATGGCGTGCGACGAATGTCCCGCCCTTCGACAGATTTTCCGTTGCGCCGTCGACGTAAAATGTTTCGTTCGGCAAGTCGCGGCGGCCGCGGCTCGAAAATGAAAACAGCGTGCCGATTCCGCCCTCGATATCGATCCATGAGTCGGTGCGCGTCGCGCCGGTGAGCGCCGACAGCGCATAAAACTCCTCCTTGCGTTCGATCAAATATTTCGCGAGCGCCTTCAGCATCAGCGCGCGCTCGTGGAACGTCATCTTGCGCAGCGCCGGGCCGCCGACGGCGCGCGCGTACGCGGCCATCGCGGCGAAATC
>DASYSH010000065.1:0-4441 GCA_036003525.1 Gemmatimonadaceae bacterium
CTGATCCGCGGCGCTCGCGTCGCGGGCGAGCGTGACGCGCGCGTGCACGCGACCCTCGGCGTCATCGAGAAGATTCCCATACTCGGTCGCGATGTCGGGAATCAGCACCTGACGGCGGTTCGTCACGAGCTTCTGCAAAAACTTGATGAACATCGGCGGCGCCTTGCCTTCGAACGCCTTCTTCAACACGGCGTTCTTCTCGGCCGCGCTGATCTGCGGGGCCGCGAGAAAACGGCGCAGCGTCAGATCCTGCTCGACCGCGCTCGCGACCGCGTTGATCAGCGTCGCCCACTCGGTCGCTTCATTCGCCTTGCGCGCAAGCGCCAGCAGCGCGTCGGCGTAGTTTCGCGAAATCGATTCTTCGTGCATCTCTCGTCCGGCCTACTTGATCGACGAGAGATAGCTCTCGACGAGCTTGCGGTTCTGCGCGTCGTCGAGATTCTTCTCGATCACCTTGCTCGCGCCGGCGAGCGCGAGATCGATCGCTTCACGACGGAGTTCGTCGATCGCTTTCGTCTTCTCGGCGTCGATGTCGCGGCGCGCGCGCTCCATCAGCTCCGCCTGCTGCGCATGCGTCGCTTCCAGCATGTCGGCCTTCATCTTCTCGGCCTGCGCGCGGCCCTCGGCGATGAACCGCTGCGCTTCGTTGCGCGCCTCTTCGATCTTCTTGCGGTGTTCGGCGAGCAATGCGGCCGCATCGTCACGATCCTTCTTCGCCGCGGTGATCGCATCGAGCAGCGCCTGTTCGCGATCGGCGACCGCCTTCGTGATGGGGCCGAATGCGAACTTCGACAGGATGATGAAGACCAGGACGAAGATCACGAGCGTCCAGAACATCAGGCCGCCCTGGAGCGCGAGCAGACCCGGCTTGGCTTCGCCTTCCTGCGCGAACAGCGGAGTTCCGATCACGAGGAGGCCGAGCACGAACAGCAGTTTCGAAGCGATGCGACGCATGATTGATCCGAAGAGTAGGTCGGTCAGCGTGGCGTCCCGGGACGCCACGCTGACCAAATTTTTAGAACTTGTTGACGATCATGAACGAGATGACGATCGCGAACAGCGCGGCACCTTCGACGAGCGCGGCGAAGATCAGCGCGGCGGTCTGAATGCGGCCGGCCATTTCGGGCTGACGCGCCATTCCTTCCACTGCCTGTCCACCAGCGCGGCCGATGCCGATGCCTGCGCCGATCACGGCGAGGCCGGCTCCGATGCCAGCTCCCATCATTGCCCAGGCACCGGTGTAACCCTTGCCGTATTCGGCTGCGGCCTGGAAGAGCGGATAGATCATTTGAAACTCCGTTTGGAATAACGTTGCGCGTGCACCTGCACCTGCGTGCCTGGCAATGCCGCCGCCAGCCACTTCCCGTCAACGAGCGCCGGGCTCAACGGGAATCACGGGGACGATCCCCGCTACAAAACCACTAAGAACCATTTAACCAGAAACCAAGAACAATTAATGGTTTTTTGTTTCTAGTTAACAGTTTTTTGTGACGAACTAGTGTGCACCCTCTCGAATCTGTCCGATGAACACACTCACCAGCAGACAAAACACGAACGCCTGCAGGAACGCCACAAAGATCTCGAGCATCATGATGCCCGTCGCCGCGAGAACCGGGAACGGTGCGATCGCCCACAAACCGAACGTAAAGACGATCGAGATCAGCGCGAGGATGACGACGTGGCCCGCGATCATGTTCGCGAATAAACGAATCGCGAGAGCGACCGGCTTCGTGAACTTTCCGATGAGTTCGACCGGCGTCATGATGAGCGTGATGAACGACTTCACCGGGAGCGCCATGTCGTGCGGCCAGTAGACGATCGTCTTGATGTAGCCGAACCCGAGCGCGCGCATGCCCGCGATCTCGACGACCAGGAAGCTCACGATCGCGAGCGTCGCCGTGACCGAGATGTTCGACGTCGCGGTCGCGCCGTACGGGATCAGGCCGAGCAGGTTGCAGAACAGAATGAAGAAGAACAGCGTCAGCAGGAACGGCACGAACGCTTCGCCGTGGTGGCCGACGTTCGGGAGAATGACTTCGTTGCGGATGTACAGCACCGTCGCTTCGATTCCGTTCGCAAAGCCCTTCGGCGGACGGCCCGTCGCGGCGCTGCGCGCCTGCGACCGCGCTGCGCTCATCAGCGTCAGCATGCACAACACCGCGGCGATCACGATCATCACGACGTGCTTGGTCGGCGAGAGGTCGAGCTCCGCCGGGCCGATGTGCACCGGCGCCCAGCGCGGAAGTTCGATCTCGCGCGTGAAGTTGTCCTTCATCGACGGCCACGGAATGTCGATGGCGTGTCCGTCGGAAATGTGCGGCGTGATGAAATCGGGCTGCGCAGCCTTCTCCGCGACCGGCGCGGGTTTCGTCGCCGCGGAATCCTGCGCGTGTGACAGCGCGGGGGCGGCAAAGAGCAGCATCGCTATGGCAAGACGAACGAATCTCATGGCTTCAAAAAAACGGGTTCGATCACTGTCGAGACGAAGAAAAATCCGGCCATACTCAGCAGCGCGGGCTCCATCGAAAGTCCCAGCGCTTTCACTCCGAAAAATCCAAAGATCACCAGGACGATCCCGCGAAGCATCGATCCCAGTCCCCACCCGGCAATCACATTGAGCGGGCCCATCAAGCGCACGAGCTGAAATGCAATCGGCTGCACGATCATCACGATGACGGCGCTCGTCCACACGGCGCGAGCGACGTCCTGCCCCGGAACCGCGAGCGTGATCGCCCACGCGCCGCAGCAACAAATCGCAATCGTGATCAGCGTGAACGCGCCGAACTTCTTCACTTCTTTCCCCTGTCGTCGGCGTCCATGCGCTTGTCCTCGGACATCAGCACACGAAACATCGAGTAGAACCCGGCGCTCGCTCCAATCACCGCGCCCGCCAGCATGAGCCACGGACCGGTATTCAGTTTTTTGTCGAGCCACATGCCGACGTACAGACACAGCAGAATCGCAATGACGAACTGGAGACCGAGTCCCATGAGACGAGGATCAGGCTTCCCTCCTACAGTGCCGAATCCTTTTTCTCCGCGTGCGTTCGAAAGGAGGTCGTCGCGTTTTTTTGCGATTTCCTTCTCTCGATCGGACGGAGAGTTGGGATCGGTCGACATTCTGGGATGAAAAGTATCGGCTTGTGAAAAAAAGCGCAAGGCAAAATATGCGACGGCCGCTATAGGCGTAAGTAGCTGTGATGCATAGAGTTGTGGTGATAGTAATGGGGCGCGCAGCGTGCATACTCTCGGCTCGAAATTTTGCTCTGGGATGAGCCGCTTCGACCCATTTCTGCACATCGCTCCCCTCGACCTCCTTATCCGCCAATTCGACATCTTTTCGTTTTGACGGTTAGGGCAACCTCCAATGGCCCCATGACTTAGGTGTGACAGGCAGTTTGACTGATCGTCTAGAAACAGATAGCTTTCCTCTCCGTCCTACAAACGGCGAGAGATTTGTGATATCGCCGTAAAACGTTTCTCTGCGCGTTTTTTTGTTACAGAAAACTTTTTACAGAACTTTTTATCAATGAAAGGAAGAATCACCTTCGGTCTGCTCTCTGCAGCTGTGCTCGCCTTCGCGTGCGGTCCGCGCGCGAGCACTGGTGATACCGCCGGCGTGATTCATGTCTCGCGCGCAAAAGCGCAGAGCGGCCCCGCACTCACTTCCACGCTCGCCGTCACTGTGAAAAACGGTGTCGCGCTGAATTTCCGCGTGATGAATACGGGATCGAAAAGACTCGAGGTGAATTTCCCCAGCGGACAGACACACGAAGTCGTCGTCGTCGATTCACTCGGCCGCGAAGTGTTCCGCTGGAGCAAGGACCGGATGTTCACGCAGTCGATTCAGAACAAAGTGCTGCACGCGAGCGATACGCTCGACTTCGACGCGACGTGGCGCAACGCGCCCGCGGGCAAGTACACCGCGATCGCGACGCTCGCCAGCGAGAACTTCCCGATGGAACAGCGCGCGGAGTTCATCGTACACTAGTTTCACAGAGCATCAGTCAGCGTTTTACACTCGGGCGCCGTTTCCTCACGGCGCTCTTTCGTTATCTTGAGCCGTCGCAGTATTAGCCTCTCCACGGAGATCCGCGCTTGGCCACACAGAACGCGATATCGGCAGCGGGCGAAAAAGATCTCGAGCTGCTCGACACGCTCCAGAAGGCGCAGGGCGAACTCGCCGCGCAGATCGGCCGCCGCATCGTGGGACAGCACGAGATCGTGCGCAGCCTCGTCTGCGCGATTCTCTCGGGCGGACACGTCATCCTCATCGGCGTGCCGGGTCTCGCGAAGACGCTGCTCATTCAGACGCTCGCACAGGCGCTCGACCTTCCCTTCTCGCGCATTCAGTTCACGCCGGACCTCATGCCCAGCGATATCACGGGCACGGAGCTCCTCGAAGAAGAGCACGGCACCGGCAAGCGCGTGTTCAAATTTCA
>DASYSH010000066.1:0-17055 GCA_036003525.1 Gemmatimonadaceae bacterium
AGCACGGCTTTGCCGAAATCGGCGCCTGGATTCTGGGGCGGAACATGTTCGGTCCCGTCCGAGGCCCGTGGCCGGGCGAAAGCTGGAAGGGCTGGTGGGGCGACGAGCCGCCATATCACACGCCCGTGTTCGTGCTCACACAGTACGCGCGGCCGCCACTGACGATGGCCGGTGGAACTGTTTTTCATTTCGTGACGGACGGAATTGAATCGGCGCTGCGACAGGCGAAGGCCGCCGCCGGCGATCGTGATGTTCGTATCGGCGGCGGCGCGGCGACCGTGCGGCAATATCTGCGCGCCGGGCTCATCGACGATTTGCATCTCGCGGTTGGCCCGGTGCTGCTCGGATCCGGCGAGTCGCTGTTCGAGGGGATCGATATGCGCGCGCTCGGATACGAGTGCCACAAAGCGGTCGCTGGCGAACGCGCGACGCACGTTTACATTCGCAGACGAGCGACGAGCTGAAAAGCCGTAGAGCGCCGCCGTGAGCTGACGGTTTTTGGTTCTTGGTGGTAAGTAAAAGGGCGACATGACAAATCCGTCACGTCGCCCTTTTATCTCGCAGCTCGAAGCTCACCGCTATCAGCTCACAGCGGCTCGCTCACCGCCCACCGCTCACTGCTGACAGCGAGCGAACGGACTATCCGGCTTCGTCTTATCCACCACCACCCGGTGGTCGAGATTGCCGACCTTCAGCGCGATATCGTACACCAGCTTGTCGACGCGAGCCATGTGCTCGTACTGGATGTATTCTGGTTCGTCCGTGACCTGGTGATAATCAGCGTGGCCGCCGGTCGTGAAGAAGATCACGGGAATTCCGTAGCGCGCATAATTCGCGTGGTCGCTGCGGCAATAAATATTCTGCGTATGCCCGTTCGCATCCATCGAGTAGTCGAACTTGAACGGCATCGGCTCCGATGCGCTCACCTGCTCGGCGATATCGCCGAGTTCGGTTGAAAGGCGGCGCGACCCGACCAGCTGCAAATAGTTTTCCGCGCCGGTGAGTTCCTTGTCGTTGATGTCGCGGCCCGTCACATCGGTTGCGGCGCCACGCCCGACCATGTCGAGATTGAGATCCGCGACGACCGACGTGAGCGGCACCGTCGGATGATTGGTCCAAAACTGCGAGCCCCAGAGTCCCTTCTCTTCACCGGTCTGCCAGATGAAGATCAGCGAGCGCTTCGGCTTCACGGGCCCTTTGGCGAACGCTTCGGCGATCTCGAGAATCGAGACCGAACCCGAGCCGTCATCGTCCGCGCCGTTGCTCACCGAGTCGAGGCGGGCCGGATAAATCTTGCGCAGTGAATCCTTGATGGCGTTGATGCGCACCCATTGTTCCGGGGTCGGTGCCGGCGCGTTGCGGGTATCCGCGCCTTCGACGCGCGCGATCATGTTGTACGCCTTCAGCGAATCGTGCTCGACGGGCGGGTTCGTGTTCGACATCCCGATATGATCCGAGTGCGCGCCGATCACGATGTACTCGCTTTTGAGTTTCGGATCGGTTCCCGGAAGAATTGCGACGACGCTGCGCGTCGGCTCGGCGACGAGATCGCCTTTGATGTCGATCGTCGCCGCGCCGCCTTTGTCTCCGCGAACGGCGTTCGCGACCGGCTTGCCGAGCATCGCGCTCGCGACCGCGGGCGAAACGGTCACGGCCAGCGGCGCCGGACCTGCCGCGCCGCCGCGTCCACCGCGGCCGCCCGCCGCATTTGCCGCGGGCGGATTCGCCGCCGCGTACTTCGCGCGGCCTTCATTCTGCATCGTGTCGTTGAGCACGTATTGCAGGCGCGGCACGCTGATCAGCGCGTTCACCGTGACGATCGCCGCGGCGCCCGCGAGTGGATTGTTCGCGGCGCCTCCGCGTCCGCCGCCCCGGCCGCCGCGCCCTGCGCCGGCAGCGCCGGCGAGCATGACAACGATTTTGCCGCGCGCATCGTCGGCGCTCAGCACATTGACCGTGTCACCCTGCGTGCCGCCGAAAATCACGTCGCCGCTCGCGGTGCGATCCGCCGCCGCGTTCGCGGTGAAATCCGGGCCCGGATGAAAAGTCTTTCCGCCCGCGCTGATCGACGATGCCTGCGAGAGCACGCGCGCCGTGACGGGCATGTACTGGAAGTAGGTGCCGTTGTCGCCGGCGGGGAGCAGCCCAAGCCGGCGCACTTCGCGCTCGATGTACGCGGTCGCGCGAATGATGTCCGGCGTGCCGGCCTCGCGGCCGCGCAGCGAATCAGCGGCATAGATGTAGAGTCTGGTCATCAGGTCGCACGCCGTGATCGCCGCGACGGTCGGACCGCCCTGATATGTGAGCGGCATCTTCGCGCCGGGCGTGTTGGCGGGACACTTTTGCTGCGCCGCAAGCGTCGGCGCGGCGACTGGAAGAGCAAACGCGGCGACGACCGTCGCGCGAAACACGAATTGGTTTTTCACGGGAATCCGATGGCCTCGGCCTGTTAAATGGGCAATGCGAATACTATCGTATACGCCCCGGCCATGCCTATCGCTTGATTCGCGCGATGGCCTCCGCGAAGAGACTCTGCACGTCGGACAGGTGGGTGGACTTGTCGTTGTTATAGTCCATGAGACGGTGCGAGTAATCCTTCCCCTTCGACCGCTCGTCGACGATCACCCGGACGAGTTCCGACGCCGGCCGGCGGTGATGAAAACCTCCGGTTACCTCGATCATCGCCTTTTCTTCGGCGCAGTAGATGCTCCAGGTGTTCGCATCGGGAGCACACTTTCTGTTGTCGGCGCGGTTCCACACGGAATCAGAGGTGATGATCTTCGACGCGCGCTCCAGGATTTCACGGTCGAGCGAATTGGGCGCGATCTCTTTGACCGTGTCGACCATGAACCGGAGTGTCGCCGCCGTTTCCGACAATCCGGAGACGGCGTACCAGCCGTTGTAGGTGCGAATCACACCGTTGCCGCCATCGTACAGTTCGATCTCGACATTGTCCCCGCCACCCATGTCGGCGGACGCCTGTTTGCGCACGCGATCGCTCAGGAGAGTGAAAAACTTCTGCACGTCGGCGAACGTCGTCGCGGGATCGTTGTTGTAGCCGACCAACCGGGCTGAATATTTTTTTATCGCGACGGCATCGACCAAGCGCCGTGCCTCCTGCATCACGGGAGCTCCGGCGTCGGTCATCGTGCCGGCCCACACCGCAGCGGGCCGGGCATCTTTGCGCCACGCGCCGGTCGTGACGGCCTTCACTTTTGCGATCGTGAAAACCGGCATCTCGTCGAACAGCTGGCCGCACGAACCTTCGAGCGAATTGCCCACTGGATGCAAAGCGCACTCGGTTTTCGGCGCATTGGCCGGCGTGACGCCGCGTGCGCGCCCGGGATAGATGCCCGCCGATTCGTCGACGGCTTTTTCGAGCGCGCATTGGATGGTGAACGTGGTCGCGTTGCCGTGGCAGTCGCCGGTGGTGTCGTGGGACCATTGCGCGGGAGATGCGAGAATTTCCGATGCGCGTTTGACGATGGCGACGCCCCACTCGCCGACGGCGGCGTTAGTCGATGGCGCAGTTTGCGCGTCGGCCGAAGCACCCGCAGCAAGGAAGATCGTTACGGCGCAAATGTTGGGTGCGATTCGCATCGTCTCTCCATGTATGAACATCCCACCAGCAACTGACACAGGTCCTGACGGAACCGTTGCCGCGACCGCCAAAGTGATCCAGCCACGCCGTGCGGGGTAATGCCAGGTGAGACCTTTGAGCGGAAGCTGTGTTAATGCGACAACTGTATATGATCGGCTGCGGAATGGTGCTGCTTGCCGGCTGTGGGTCGGAGATGACGGCGCCGCGGATTCTGTCGCTTCGCCTGGTCCCGCCATCGTTCGTCCCGGACATATTCACCGCCGGTGTCGCTGCGACGCCGCCGACAGCTGCGTCGAGGTTAAGCGCCGGACAGGCCGTGGTCGGCAA
This sequence comes from Gemmatimonadaceae bacterium, assembly GCA_036003525.1. Taxonomy (GTDB): domain Bacteria; phylum Gemmatimonadota; class Gemmatimonadetes; order Gemmatimonadales; family Gemmatimonadaceae; genus Fen-1231. The sequence goes on from DASYSH010000066.1 coordinate 3,929, forward strand.
GCCGGTGGTCGTCGCGCTGCAGGTCGTCGATCAGAACAACACGCCGGTTCGCGGGATCGCCGTCAGCTGGCGCGCGTTGCCGGGGGCTGGTTCGTCGGATTCCGCGACGAGCGTATCGGACACCGGCGGAGTGGTTCGGGTGAACTGGACACTCGACACGATCGCGAAGCTCGACTCATTGCGGGCGTCGCTCGCGCCGGACAATGGAGTGATCGTTACAGCGAGCGGAGTTCACGCTGCGCCGGTGGCAGCGATGAAAGTGAGCGGGGACGCGCAGACCGTCTTGCTCGGATCGACGACGTCGCCGCTCGTCCTGCGTGTGACCGACCGATTCGGCAACGCCGTGGGAAACGCATTCATCGCATGGTCGATGATCGCCGGCGACGGCACGTTGAGTCAGATCACGACACACACTGATGAGACCGGAACCTCACAGGTCACCGTCGTCGTTGGCGCGACGCCGGGCCAAGGCCGCGTGCTCGCCACCTTCGGGACGTTGCCCGCAGTGACCTTCACATTCAAGGCGCAATAGCCTCAGCTCGAGTAGTACGCCGCGTTCTCTTCTATATAACCCGCGGTCAAATCGCAGCCGTACGCAGTTGCGCTCGCGTTGCCTGAGCCAAGCGTCACCTCGAGATCGACGACGTCGCTCTTGAGCGCGGTGCGCACCGCGGCCTCGTCGAAATCGAGCCGCTCGCCGCCCTTCACCACTGCGTGACCGTTGATCCATGCGTCCGTCGTCGCGGCGACGACGCTCACATCGAAGACTTTCCCCACCGCCATGAGCAACCGGCCGACGTTCGGGTCGGCGCCGTGCACCATCGTCTTGATCAGCGGCGAATTCACGAGCGACTTCGCAACCTTTCGCGCGTCGTCATCGCTCGCCGCACCGCGAACGATCGTGCGCAGCAGGTGCTTCGCGCCTTCGCCGTCCCGCGCGAGGACCTCGGTCATCTTGATGCAACCCGCGATGAGCGTTTCGAGAAACGCGGTCTCGTCGACCTTTCCGGCGATGCCGTTCGCGAGAATTGCGCATGTGTCGCTCGTGCTCGTATCGGTATCGACGCTCAGCATGTTGAACGAGACATGCACGGCGGAGCGCAGCATTTTATCGAGCGTCGCGGCGTCGAGCTGCGCGTCGGTGAAGATGTAAGCGAGCATCGTCGCCATGTTCGGCTCGATCATCCCGGAACCCTTCGCGACCCAGGTGATCGTCGCATCACCGACGCGCGCAGAGAGCGCCTTGGGATGCGTGTCGGTCGTCATGATTCCTTCGGCGCCGACCATCGGATCGCTCTGCAGCTGCGCAGCGAGACCGACGATTCCCTTCTCGATCTTTTCGATCGGGAGCTGCACACCGATCACGCCCGTGGAACTCACCAGCACCCGATCGGCGGTCGATCCGATTTCATCCGCCGCAGCGGCCGCCATGCGGCGCGCGTTCTCCACGCCCCGAGCGCCCGTCGCGACATTGCTGCACTTGCTGTTCGCGATGATCGCGCGAAGCGTTCCGCTTTTTATCGTTTCGCGGCCGAGGATGATCGGCGCGCCCGGAAAGTGGTTTCGCGTGAACACCGCCGCGGCTGCGCAGTCCTTCTCGCTCACGAAGAGCGCGAGATCCTTGGCGTCCGGCTTGAGGCCGGCGTTCGTGCTCGTGCAGCGGAATCCGCGCGGAAAAACGGGTTGGGCGTCGAACTTCATCTATGGGCGGGGTTGGTCAGTGAGTGGAGCAAGATACCGTTCTACTCGGAGCGCGCGCTACTCGACAGCGCTCGGCGCCGTGCATAACGTCTGCATATGAATCCCCCACTCAAGAAACTCGCTTTCGCAGCTCTTGCGTGTGCATTTGCATGCGCCGCGCCCGTGTCCGCGTCCGCGCAGGCTGCGTCCGACGCGCAGCTCGCCGAAACCATCACGCGGTGGATCACGCTCCCGGCGCCGGCCGGATCCGAAGACATTGCAGCCGCGCGGGTCAGCGCCGCGCTCCCGGGTTGGACGCGTGACCCAGTCGGTAATCTCATCAAGCATGTCGGTTCGGGCTCTCCCCGCCGCGTGATCGCGTGCGCACTCGACGCGTCGTCATACGTCGTCAGCGAAATCACGGACGAAGGCTACATCCGCCTTCACCGCGCGGGCGCAGCCGCACCGGGCGTGCTCTGGGATCAGGCGCTCGAAGCGCAGCGCGTCCGCATCTACACGGCGCGCGGCGGAGAGAACGGCGTGCTGGGCGTCGGCGCAATTTTCAACGGACATTTCGCGCAGCAGCATCGCGGCGACACGACAATCGTCGGGGTCGACCAGCTCTGGATCGACGTCGGCGCGTCGTCGCGCGCGGACGCCGAAAAGCTCGGCATTTCCCTGCTCGATCCCGTCATCGCAGACCGTCCGGCGTGGACGTACGAAGGCTATGCCGCCGGGCCCGCCGCCGGCGCACGCGCTGGATGCGCCGCAGTCGCGACCGCAGCACAGGGCATGGTCTCGAGCGGCGAAACGGTTTTCATTCTTGCGTCGCAGCACGTGATGAACTGGTCCGGCCTCAATGGCGCGCTCGCGCGGCTCGGACATTACGACGATCTGACGCTGATCGGCGAGGCGCGCGGCGGTCGCGGTGCGACGCCGACCAAGTCGATCGTGCCCCGCACGAAGTTCACGGGTTCGCTCGTCGAGTCGATCGGCGCCGCCGAGGCGCGCGATCTGCTCGCCAGGACGGCGGCCGTCGCAGGCGTGACACTCGCGCCCGGCCAGGCATGGGTCGCGCCCGCTGAAGCGAAGCGCGCGACCGTGAGCGCGCGCACCGATGCGTATGGCGCGGCCGAGTCCCAGGTGACTTCGCTGCTCGACATCGCGGGCGTGCACCCGCACGAATGGCGCGTGTCCGACGCAGTCAAAGCCGCGCTCCCCGCGTGGGCGAAAGCAAAAGCGACGATGGATTCCGCCGGCAACGTGATCGTCGAGGCGGGGCCCGACAAAGATCCCGTCGCATTCGTCGCGCACGTCGATGAAGTCGGCTTCACGCTCGACCGCATTCTTCCGGACGGCAGCGTCACTCTGAAAATCGTCGGCGGCGCCGTGGCATCGGCGTGGGAGGGCGAAGTCGCCCTGCTGTATTTCGACAGAGGCGCGAGCGGCGCTGCGCCCGAGCCGTTGCGCGGCGTGTTCGTTCCGCGCGACACCGCGCGCGTGAAGGCGCCCCGCAACCTCACCGCGTGGTTCGGACTCGACTCCGCGGGTCTCGCGAACCGCGGCGTGCGCACCGGCGCGATGATCATCGGGTACAAGCATGCCGAGCGGCTCGGCGCACTCCGCATCACCGGGCGCTCGAGCGACGACCGCACCGGATCGTCCGCGCTCCTCATGGCCGTTCGCGCGATCGATCCGGCGACGCTGCCGCGGAAAACGTATTTCGTGTGGGACGTCGGCGAGGAAGCCGGCCTGCTCGGCGCGCGCGCGTTCGGCGCAAAGTACGGCACGAAGCTCTCGCGCACATACGCGATCGACACGTTCGTTTCGAGCGATACGCCGCTCGAGCTTCCGACGTTCGCGCTCGCGCCGCTCGGCAAAGGTCCGGTGCTGCGCGGTCTCGACAACAGCACGGTGGTGTCGCGCGTCGAGCGCGAGCGCGTCATCAACGCGGCGAAAGCGGCGATGATTCCGCTTCAGCTCGGCACAACGCAGGGATCGACCGACGGATCGGCGATCGGGACATTCGGCGCGCCGAACATCGGCATTTCATGGCCCGGCCGCTATTCTCACACGCCGGGCGAAGTGCTCGATCTGCGCGATCTCGAGGCCCTGAGCAAACTCATCAAGGCGCTAGCGACTGCCCCGTAGCGACGACCTTCTGCATTGCGCGCCAAAGCGCTTCGACGTGCGCACGTTCGGTGAGCTGAGCGCCGACTGAGACGCGCACCATCCAGCGTCCGTCGAGAATCGCGGGCGTCACGTATGCGGCGCCGCTCTTGTTGAGGCGGTCGGCCCAGTTCTGTGTATGCGCGTCGAGCGCGTCGCCCGTCACGCCCGCAGGTTCGTGTCGCACACAGATCGTCTGCAGCGAAACGTCCGCGAGCACGCGCCACGCTGCAGTCGCCCGAACTTGCGATTCGAACCAGCGCGCATTTTCGAGATCGCGGCGAATGCGCGCCTGAAGCCCCGCGATTCCCTGTTCGCGAATGAGACACCACAGTTTCAGCGCGCGGAAACGACGGCCGAGCGGCAGTCCCCAGTCACGATAGTTCGTGGCGACGCCATCCGCCGAAGATTGCAGATAGCTCGGATTCGTCGACATCACGCGAATGAGATGCTCGGGATCGCGCACGTAGTACAGCGAGCAGTCCATTGCCGCGCCGAGCCATTTGTGCGGGTTCATCACGAGCGAATCCGCGCCTTCGACTCCATCCCATAAATGCCGGCACTCGGGCAGGATCATCGCCGACCCTGCCATCGCCGCATCGACGTGCAGCCACGCGCCGAACCGCTTTGCAACCCCGGCGATCGCCGCGACCGGATCGAACGCCGTCGCGGTGGTGGTTCCCGAAGTCGCGACGATCGCGCACGGGATTCTTCCCGCGCGCATGTCCGTCTCAATCAATTTCGCGAGCTCGTCCGCGAGCATCGCATTTTTTTCGTCGCACGCCACGAGCCGCACATTGTCGCGGCCGAATCCCGCGAGAAGGGCGGCCTTGTCCACCGAGCTGTGCGCATGCGCCGACGCATAAACGACCAGCGGCCGGTCCTCGCCCTGAAGTCCGCCGCGATTCAGCGCGAAGTGCGAGGCGCGCTCGCGCGCGCAGAGCAGCGCGACGAGCGTGCTCGTCGATGCGGTATCGTTGATCGTTCCGCTCCACGCCGCGGACAGACCGAGCATCTGTCGCACCCAGTCGCACACGACTTCTTCGAGTTCTGTCAGCGCCGGACTCGACTGCCACGACAGGCCGATGACGCCGAGTCCCGTACTGAGGAAATCGCCGAGCACGCTGGAGAGAACCGAGTTCGCCGGGAAGTATCCGAAGAACGATGGATGCTGCCAATGCGAGATTCCCGGCATGATGATGCCGTCGAGGTCGCGCATGATGTCGAGGAACGGCTCGGCGTGTTCCGGCGGAGCGGCCGGGAGCGCGTGCCGGATTTCACCCGGTGCCGTCCGCGCCATGACCGGGTACCCGCCCACGTCGCGGCGGTAGTCCGCGATCCAGTCGACGATCGCATGTCCTTGTTTGCGAAATTCTTCCGGGTTCACCTACGACCTCTCAGCTGCGGGTGAAACCTATGATAACTGCGCGGCGGCGGCGGCGGCGTTATGTTCTTGCCCATGCGCCTGATCTCGGTCATGACCCCCTGCTTCAACGAAGAGGGGAACGTTCGCGAGATGTACGACGCGGTGAAAGCGGTGTTCGCCGCGCTGCCGCAATACAGCTACGAACACATTTTCATAGACAACGCGTCGAAGGACCGCACACCGGTCATTCTGCGGGAGCTCGCGGCTCAGGACAAGAACGTGAAGGTGATTCTGAACGCGCGAAACTTCGGCCACGTGCGCTCGGGATATTACGCCCTGCTGCAGGCGCGCGGCGACGCGGTCATTGCGCTCGCCTGTGATTTCCAGGATCCGCCGGAACTGATTCCAGAATTTCTCAGACGATGGGAAGCCGGATCGAAAGTGGTGCTCGGCGTGAAGGAGTCCGGCGAAGAGAGCGGAGTCTTCTATGCGCTCCGTGACCGCTACTACCGGACGCTCGCGCGCATCGCGGACATCGAGCTCGTGCGACAGTTCACGGGATTCGGCTGCTACGATCAAAGCGTCATCGAGTCTCTGCGAAAGATCGACGACCCATATCCGTACTTCCGCGGCCTCATCGCGGAGATCGGGCACGAGCCTTCGCTGGTGCCGTTCCGTCAGCCGCTGCGCAAGCGGGGGATATCGTCGCAAAACTTCTACACGCTGTACGATCTCGCGTTTCTGGGAATCGTGAACCACTCGAAAGTCCCGCTGCGCATGGCGACGATGTCGGGATTCGCGCTCGCGATCCTGAGCCTGCTCACCGCGTTCGGCTATCTCACGGCGAAGCTGCTGTTCTGGAATCAGTTTTCGCTCGGCATCGCGCCGATTCTGATCGGGTTCTTCTTTCTCACCTCGGTGCAGCTCTTTTTCATCGGCATCGTCGGCGAATACATCGGATCGATCTACACGCAGGTACGGCATCACCCGCACGTGTTCGAAAAAGACCGCATCAACTTTTAATCCACGCGTCAGTGCGCGGCGAGCGGCTGCCCCGGCGGAATCGCGCTCCGTCTCCGCCGCATTAGCAGCAGTCCCACCGCCAGGGCATATGCTCCGAGCGCGAGCCAGTTGAGCGCGCTGATGCCGAACATCATCGACCCGTACTCGATCACTCCTCCGGCGACGCCGCCGAGGATGTTGAACGCGAGCGCGCTGACCGGCTCCGGCTGGTGCGCGAACGTTTGCGAGAAGATCATGCTCCCGAAAAGCACCGGCATTCCGACGGAAACCGCGGCGATCACCCAGCGCAATCCCGGCACGGTGCTCACGAGCTGGCTTCCCGGCACGATCGCAGCGATTGCAAGCAGCACGGTCACCGCCGCAAGGCACATGACCACGGATGGCGCGCGTCCGCGCGCGGCGAGCACGGTTCCCGCCAGCGCGACGAGAAGAATCGACGAGATCACGGCGAGATTCACCGTCCACGTCGAGCCGAAAAGCAGCGACATCGCGGTGATGCCTTTTGTCTCGAGCAGCAGGAATCCAACGCCGAGGAAAAACATCGCCCAGTTCGGCGCGCGCATCGCCGCGCCTCCGGCGGCTGCGCCGATCAGCAGCACGCTGAGCAGCAGCACCGCAACGAGCGCGACGACATAGTGCTGCGGCAGTCCGCGCGACAGCATGTACGGGAAGGGCCAATCGTCCGTCGAAAGTTCGATCGGCGCGTGGAACGCCGCGGCGGCCGGCACGACGGCGCCGCTCGAGTCGCGCGCGCCGCCGCCCGCGATGAACGTATGATTGAACAGATAATCGTTCTCGCTGATCTCCCGCGGCGGCGAACCGAAAGCGAGTTCGAGCAGCTGATAAAGCCGCGCCGCGATGTACTCGTAACCCGAAAGGTGCTGGAGCAGAACTGATCCGCCCGGCTTTAGCGCAGCGCGTGCCGCGCGGAACGATTCCAGCGTGTAGACGAAGTTGTCCAGACGAACCGCGCTCATTCCGGAGAGCAGCGACTGGCTGTCGAGCGTTCCGAAAGTGATGACGTCGTATTTGCGCGGCGGCGAACGAAGGAACGCGCGTGCGTCGGTGATGAAGAGATGAACCCGCGGATCGTCGTACGGGTGTGCCGGATGTGCGAGCTTCCCGATGCTCGCGATGACCGGGTCGATCTCCACCGCATCCACATGCTTTGCTCCGAGCCGCAGAAGCGTCGCGACGTCGTTCCCCGTTCCCGCGCCGACCACGAGTGCCGTGTCGATCCTGCCGATGATTCGATACGGCCGCTCGTACGCCATCTTCACCGTCCGCCGGAACACGGATCTGTCGGGACGGTCGAAATCCACGATCTCCTGGTGCAGCGCGCCATTGACGAAGAGATCAATGTTGCCCGGCGTGCCGGCCGGCTGCACGAATATCCGGTAATACGGCGACCAGTATTCGAGCGCGCCTTCACGCGTCCAGTGCACCACCGCGAGCGAGCACAGCGCCGCGGCGGCCATTGCGACCGCGAGCGCGCGGCGCCGCCACACGAGCGCGATCCACACGGCGAGCGCGACGGCGAACCAGATCGTCGGCTCGGTTCGAAGCTCGCTCAGCATCGCGAACGAGATGACACCGATGAGGCTGCCGGTCAGGTCGGCGGTGTATGCCGTCAGCGGAGCGAGCTGCGCGAACCGGTCGCCCAGCAGCGCGCCGAGCGGAATGAACACGAGTGTGACGAGCGCGAACAGCGCAATCACCGCGACATTGATCGAAACGTGCCGCGCGGCATTCGTTTCCGATGTAAAACCCCAGAGGTATTCGCTCGCGTGCGCCGGAACATCGATCGGCACGATCGCGAGAAACGCGACGACGCCCGTCAGCAGCATCAGCGCCGGCACGCCGATCCAAAGCAGCTGCTCGACATTCCGGCGGCGCAGCATTCCCGTCCCCATTCCGAGAAACGTCGCAAGCAGCACGAAGTTCACATAAAACCCGAACACGCGAACGTACGCCGCGATGTACCGGATTAGCGCGAGTTCGAGAAACAGGATGAGCGCGGCCGTCGCCGCGATGGGAATCGCGCGCCGGATCATTGCGGCGGGTCTTGGGGATGGGCGGGCAGCGCGTACGTGACCGTGTCGAACCCGGATTGCGCCTGCGCGCGCAGATGGAGGCTGTATCCGGCGTCGAGATTCGCGATCCAATCCGCGAGCGACCACAGATGTTCGCACCGGTGATACGCGCAGACGGCGAGGCGCGGCTTCGCGCGCTGGATCAGCGCGCGCGCGCCTTCGAGCGCCTCCGGCTCGGCTCCTTCGATATCGAGCTTGATTTCGGTCGGCGGCGCGCCGCCGATGATCGCATCGAGCGCGCAGACGGCGACGTCGATCGTGCCGCCGGCGCCGATCGCGCTCGCTTCACCGCTCCCTGCCGCAAATTGCGCGGTGCCCATTCGCGCCCCGAGCGCGGCGCGCACCAGTTCATGCTCCGCCGCCGGCGCGCCGGGAGCATTCCACCATCGCACGAGCGCCGCGAAATTTTCGGGATCGGGCTCCAGTCCCCAGTAATACTCCACCGGCACGCCGGCCTGATGCCACGAGCGGATCGTGTCGCCGTCGAACGCGCCGCCGTCGATGAACCGCGCGGCCCCGTGCGGCGACCGCAGATCGGCCGGACGGTACGGGATTCCGCCGACGGGATTCGGCAGCAGCGCCGGATCCCCGGTGAGCCGGTACGCGAGGAGCTGCGCGTAATGTTCGCGGCTGGTGGCGTCGGCCCAGCGCGAGAGCCCTGCGAGCATCGCGTCCTCGTGCGAGCGCAACTCATGCTGCGACACGAGCCAGTAGCGGTCGCCGAGTTCCGCGGAGAATCGCGCGTGCAGTTCCACGAAATCGATGACGCGGATCGCGCCGCTCGCGCGCATCACGGTGTGGATCGCGTACGGATCGGCGTCGCGATTGAACGCGGCGACGACGACCGGCACGGACGCGTCGTGCGGCGTGCCCGGCGCCACGACCGGAATTCCGTCCATGGATCGCAGCTGCGCCGCGCGCGCATCGATCATGCCGTCGACCACCACGCCGCGCGCCGCGAGCAGCTCCGCAACCTGCCGGCCGACGCGCCCCGCGCCGTAAATCGCGACGTGCACGCCGCGTTCGAGCTCCGGCGCCGGATCGTCCGCGAGCGTCAGGTTCCCGAGCGAATGCTCGAGGAGTTCGCGCGCCAGGTCGTCGCGCGGCGCGTTCATTTCATTTCCCTTTTCGGTCTGCCGCGGCGTACGCGACCATCGGCACGATCATGTTCTCCGCGAGTTCCGATTCGGAAAGGAACGGGAACATGTCCTCGAGCGGCGCCGTCACCATCGTGCCGTCGGCGAGGCGCTTGGAAGAAACGCGCGGACTGAAAGGCTGCGTTGCGTCGAGCACGACCTCGCATACAGCGGGACCGTCGTGCGCGAGCGTCGCGCGGATCGCAGACTGAAGGTCCGCGTTGCGCGTGACGCGCACGAACGGCAGGTCGAATCCGGCGGCGAGTTTTCCGAAATCCGGAAACGTGACGCCGCTGTCCGGCCCCGCGCCGACCGCATTGCCTGGAAAGAAGTTGTCCTGCGTCAGACGGATCGACAGATATCCGTTGTTGTTGAAGATGAACAGTTTGACCGGAAGCGAATGCCCGCGCAGCGTCTGCAGCTCCTGAACGTTGAGCATGATGCTGCCGTCGCCCGCGATGCACATCACACGGCCGCGCTCGTGCGCGACGCACGCGCCGATCGCCGCAGGCAGATCGAATCCCATCGGCGCGCATCCCGAATCTGAAAACAGGCGCTGGCCCATTTTCAATTGCGCCGACTGGAACGTCGCGATGCACGCGGTGCCGTCGCCCGTGACGATCACATCGTCGCTCGCGAGATCCTTCGAGAGCGCGTCACCGAAGCAATATGGATTCACGCCGTTCTCGCGCGACCAGTATTCGGTGAGCACGACCGGATATTTCGCTTTGCGCGCCGCGCACCATGACAGCCACTCGCGATGCGTCGCCGTGGGCGCGACTGGTTCGCTCGACAACAGTCCGCGAATCACATCGGCGGCGTTCGCATGCACGGCGACGGCCGGTTTGATCGTCGGCTTCGCGAGCTCGCCGGCGTCGATATCGACGACGATCAGCTCCGCCGCGCGGGCGAAGTTCTGCCATGCGTAACTGATCTGCCGAATATTGAGGCGGCAGCCGAGCACGAGAACGCAATCCGCGTTTTGAACGGCGAAGTTTCCGGGACGGTCGCCGATCGTTCCCGGGCGGCCGATGAACAACGGGTGATCGGATGCGATAAGGTCATGCGCGTTGAATCCCGTTACGACGGGAATTCCGAGACGCTCGGCCAATTTCAGAAAATCGCCGGCGGCCCCCGACAGGCGTACGCCGGCTCCTGCGTAGATCACCGGACGCCGGGCGCGCGCAATGCGCGCCGCGATGTCGGCCACCGCAACGTCGAGCGCCGCGCCCGCCAGGGGCGCCGGATTTGGCGGCGCAGGCGTGAAGCCTTTGAGCGACGTTTCGTCGATCATCACGGCCTGAACGTCGACGGGAATATCGATCCACACCGGGCCGGGACGCCCGCTTACCGCTTCGTGCAGCGCCTGTTCGAGATGATATCGAACGGTCGCCGGATCGGTGATGCACACCGCGTACTTCGTGACGGGGCGCGCCATCGCGATGATGTCCACTTCCTGGTCGCCGAGCTGACGGAGCGGAACGGCGTACGACGACATCATCGTCTCGCGCTTCACCTGTCCCGATACGACGATCATCGGAAGCGAATCCACGAACGCGCCGAAAACCCCGGTGAGCGCGTTCGTTCCGCCCGGTCCCGTGGTGACATGCACGAGCGCGGGCCTGTTCAGCAGACGAGCGTATCCTTGGGCCGCCATCGCGCACGCCTGCTCGTGATGGTTGGGCAGCCACCGCATGCCTTCACAGCGGCCGACGGCATCGTTGAGATGCATCGCGCCGCCGCCGGTGACGATGAAGCAATCGGTGACGCCGTGCTGCACGAGTGTGCGCATGACGTAGTCTGCAAGCCTGATCATGAGGAGCCTGGGTCGAGTCGAATAACGGGATTCGTGAGACCGCGCGACGCTATTGCCTCCGCGATCTCACCCCCGTGCAGCAGCGATCCAACGACGATCGGAATGCCCGGAATCTCGCGCAATTCATCCGGCGGCACGACGGGGGCGCCTGAGATCGTGCGACCGAAATGCATCGGATTGGAATCGGTGAACGCGCGAATCCTGGCGCTGCCGAGCGGGGTTTCTGCCAGAAGGATCGCGGTCGTCTGACCGGTGCCCCAAACGATGATCTCCTTCGCGGCAAGATGGAGGGCTTCGCAGCGCGCGACGACGCGCGCAAGCAGCGACTGCGACGCGCTCACGTAACGCGCCAGCGCGATACGAAGCGAACGATCCGCCGGCACCTCGTCGATTTTTTCGCCCGGCTTCGCGATCGTCGCGACAGCCCAGGCCGCGGGATATCGTGTGGTCGGCGACGACGCGATCGTTTTGGTGCCGAACGTCGTCACGTTCCATCCGCGTGACGCAAAAAGTCTTTTCAGCGTGCCGACCGAAAAGTGATTGATATGCTCGGTGTTGAAATCGAGAAACGGCGAAACGAGAAAATCCGCGTACAGCGACGCATTCGGCACTTCCGCGTACACGCGCCCGTCGGCCGCCAGCATTCCGCGAAGTCCGTCAATGGCCGCGCCCACATCGCGCACATGCTCGAGCACGTGTGAAAGAATGATCAAGCCCGCCGGCTGGATGTTCTCCGGCGGCGCGAACAGCGAGCCGACGACGCCGCGAACACCGGGAATCGCGCCCGTTGCGTTCGCGCACGCGACCGCCGGATCGATTCCGGTGAGATTCGTGTAGCCAAGTTTTGCGAGCCACCGCAGGAGTCCGCCGCCGCCGCACCCGATGTCGACGATGTGCGTGTTCTTGTCCGGCGTTACGAGCGCAATTGCGCGCGCGGTTTCTTCGAGCCGCTGATCGTCCCATGCCTGCGTTCCGCTTCCCGTGCCGCTGGATGGATCGGAGTATTTCGACGCATCGCGGTAATACCGGTCGTACTCGGCCTGATCCGGAAGCGGCGTCGCGTACGCGGCGCCGCAGTCGCCGCACGTGACCACGTTGTATCCGCCCGAAAGCGGATGTCCGTCGGGCAGCACGAACGCCCGGTGGTGCAGCGGTTCCGCGGCGCGCGCGCCGCAGACCGGACAGGGGCGCTCTTCGCCGCGCGTCACGGAGCTGTTTAGAAATACAGCGTCAGAGTCCGCGTCCCTCTATCAGTTTTCGCAGCTCGGGCGTGCGCGAATACGGATTGTCGAACTGTTCGATGCGGATCGCCGCGTCCTTCGCGACCGGCTTGACGAGCAGGTCGCCGTCGATCAGCTCGCGACTCGATAGCTGCCCCTTCTGGAGCGGCACCGCGAGGTAGTAATCATCGCGCGTGATGCGCGCGCCGGCCGGAATGTCACGCGTGGCGTATGCGCCGCGCACGAGCGCGTCGAGATATTCGATTTCCTTGCGCGGCAGCGTCCGCCGCGTCTCCGACGATCCGCCGCACAGCGCCTTCGCGCGATTGAACGCCGAGAACCAGTCGCTCACTTCTTCGGGCGTCGAGCAATACGGCGAGAGCGTCTTGTCCGGTGTCACGATGTCGACGTGCCGCTCGAACGTGCGCGCGCCCTTCGCGTACGCGACGAGCATGGTGTCGCGGATGTCCGGCGACTTCTCGTGCCCCGACCAGCCGATCGTGTGCGTCGGATAGCGCTTCTTGAGAAAGTCGATCTGGTTCAGCTCGAGCTCTTCGCCTTCCGACGGGTACAGCGACACGCAGTGGTTGATGGCGATGGGAATCGACCGGTTCCCGAAGAACG
>DASYSH010000067.1:0-2782 GCA_036003525.1 Gemmatimonadaceae bacterium
CGGTGCATATGCTGCGTGGGTTTGGTGGAAGCTCACGCGATCGAAAGAGGTGGTCCTGCCGAAATGGATGCAGGCCGTGCTGGTATTCGCGTGCATCATGAGCGCGTCGACGATGGGACGGACCGCATGGCTTGGCGGAAAAATCTCGCGCGACCAGGCTGCGCTCAAGACGCCGCCGCCAGGATGGGTGGCTCCGCCAAAGATGGAGCACGAGCACTAGGCATGATCGCTAGATAGTGCGGTGTTCTCGGAGCTGAGCGGGGAGGCCAGCGGCGAGAGAAGTTTTCGAGAATCCAGGCTTCGGCTCTGATCATGTTCAGTTGCGGTTCTCGAAACGCCCCACTGGCCTCGCCTCTCCCCGCTCGTTTCGCCCCGCGCCCCGCTCACCCTCGCCTCTCCCCTCTGGCCTCGCCGCTCAGATCTGCCATCAGCCGATAGCTGCCGCCTGCTGCTGCGTCAGACAGTGCAGCGTCCCCAACCCCCACACCAGATCGCGGCACTGAATCCCCACGACCTCACGATCTGGAAATAGCGAAACAAGGGTGGTCAGCGCGACGCGATCATTCGGATCGCCGAATGTCGGCACGATCACAACCCCGTTCGCGATGTAAAAATTCGCGTAGCTCGCGGGAAGCCGCTGTCCTTCCGTAATCACCGCGCCCGGGTACGGCAGAGTGACGACGCGGAGTTTCTTGCCGCGCGAATCGGTCGCGCGCTCCAGTCTTTTCAAATTGTCCAGCGACCGCCGGTGGTTTTCATCCGCCGGATCTTCCTCGTGCGCGAGCACGACTGTTCCGCGCGCCACGAACCGCGCGACATCGTCGATGTGCCCGTGTGTGTCGTCGCCGACGCATCCCTCTCCGAGCCAGATCGTCTTTTTGATTCCGAGTTGGTCGGCGAAAATGTGTTCGTAATCGGCGCGACCGAGTCCCGGATTCCGGATCTGCGAGTCCGACAGCAGCCACTCCTCGGTCACGAGCATCGTGCCGGCACCGTCGGTTTCTATTCCGCCGCCCTCGAGAATCACGCGCCCGTTTCCGTCGGGGCGCTGCGGCTCGCGGAGCGGAAGTCCCGTCAGACGCGCGATCTCGGTGCCAATCCTCGCGTCGGCAGAAAAATTCGCGTATTTCGCCCACGCATTGAATCCCCAGGCGACGAGCTCCACCGCGCCGTCTGAATTCTGAACCGCAGTCGGCGCCGAATCGCGGAGCCACACGCGATCGGTTGGGCACAGACGCAGTCGATACGTCGACGAATCGACGCCGCGCGCAGCGAGAATCCTCGCGGCATCCGCCCGCACGGTTTCGTCGTTGCAGAGAATCTCGACGCGTTCATGCGTGTGCAGCGCGTGCACGATCTCCGCGTATACCAGCGGGACCGGCTCGAAATGTCCCGGCCAGTCGGGTTCGTAGTGCGGCCACGCAATCCACGTCGCATCGTGCCGTTCCCACTCGGCCGGCCAGCGCACGGCGCTCGGTGTCATCCCATCCAGCGGTTCAGGATCGGGCCGTACGCGTCAATTCGCCGGTCGCGAAAAAAGGGCCAGTTGCGGCGCGTGGATTCGATCAGCGAGAGATCGCATTTCGCGATCAGAATTTCCGGCGCGATTCCCGCCTCGGCGATCACCCGGCCGAACGGGTCGCACACGAACGAGTGCCCGAAGAACTCGATCCCATCGGTGCCGGGCTCAGGCTCGAACCCCGCGCGATTCGGCGCGGCGACGAATACGCCATTCGCGATCGCGTGCGCGCGCTGCGCCGTGCGCCACGCGTCGACCTGCGCGTCGCCCCACTCCGCTTTTTCCGTGGGATGCCACCCGATCGCCGTCGGGTAGAAGAGAATTTCCGCGCCGAGCAGTGACGTGATGCGCGCGGCCTCCGGATACCACTGGTCCCAGCAGATGAGCACGCCGATGGTCCCGTAGCGCGTCTTCCACACCTTGAACCCGCTCGCCGACTGCGGCCCGTCGCCGTCCGAATCGCCCGGCGTGAAATAATATTTCTCTTCGAACAGCGGGTCGTGCGGAATGTGCATCTTGCGGTACACGCCGAGCAGCGAGCCATCCGCGTCGATCACCGCGGCCGAGTTGCGATAGATGCCGGGACCCTGGCGTTCGTACATCGGCACGATCAGCACGACCTGCAATTCGGCCGCCGCTGCGCGCAGCACTTCGATCGTCGCGCCCGGAATCGACTCGGCGAAATTGAAGTACTCCTGCTTCAGCGATTTGCAGAAGTACGGCGCGTTGAACAGTTCCTTGAGGCAGATGATCTGCGCGCCGCGGCCGGCGGCGTCGCGAATGCGCGCGATCGTCGCCGTCAGCGTCTGGGTTTGATCTCCGCTGACGGCGTCCTGGATGAGTCCGATCGTGACGTACGTTATGGTTTTTTCTTTCCGGCCTCAGCCACCGCTGCCGCGAGTTCCGTGTACGAATCTTCGACCATTTCCTTGAACGGACTCATCACGTGCGAGATGTGTCCGGTGGGATCGATCACGAAGAGGACACGCTTCGCCGCGTTGGCCGTCGGATATTTCACGTCGTAGAGCTTCGCGACTTTGGCATCAGGATCGCTCGCGAAGAACACGGGAAATCCCTTGTCGTGCGCCCAGTTGAACTGAACGGTGTCGTCGTCGGTGCTGATGCCGATGACTGCGACATCTTTGCCGTTGTTGAAGAGCTTGGCGTACTGATCACGGTACGCCTCCATTTGGATGGTTCAGCCCTTTGTCCGCGCCTGATAAAAGAATGCGAGAACGACAGTCTTTCCGCGCAGATCGGAGA
>DASYSH010000068.1:0-5097 GCA_036003525.1 Gemmatimonadaceae bacterium
CGATGATCACCGCCTTCATCGTCGAAGGCGACATGACGCAGGGCTTCAGGAGACGCCGAATGCAGAAACGAATCGATGCCATGCACGGCCACTTCATCGTGTGCGGCGCGGGACAGACCGGCACCTCGGTGATCCGCGAACTCACGAGGACCGATCGCATGTGCGTCGCGATCGAACACAGCGCGCAGCACCTGGCCGAACTCTCCATTGCGTTTCCGCAGGTCGCGACCCTGCACGGCGATTGCTCCGACGATGAGACGCTCTCGCGCGCCGGCGTGCAGCGCGCGGCAGGCATCGTCGTCTGCACCGACGACGACAAGAACACGCTCGTGACGACGGTGCTCTCGCGGCAGCTCAATCCGTCGATTCGCGTCGTGGCCCGCGCGACGAGCGACAAAGCCGCGGCGCGCCTGCGCGGTGCGGGCGCGGATGGCGTCGTCTCGCCCGCGCAGATCGGCGGCATGCGCCTCGCGAGCGAACTCGTGCGGCCGAGCGTCGTCGGGTTTCTGGATCAGATGCTGCGTGACACGAACCGCAACCTGCGCCTCGAAGACATTTCAGTCGGCGCGGGGTGCGCGCTCGACGGTCAGGAGGTTTCAGCGCTCAAGCTGCACGAGTACGGCACGGGCCTGCTGCTGCTCGCGCTGCGCACGGGCGACGGGGAGTATCTCTTCAACCCGGCGGCGGGCACGCGTGTGCAGCCCGGCGCGCAGCTGATCGTTATGGGCGACCCGGAGTCGGTGCAGCACCTGCGGTCTGACGCGGTGCGTGGTCGAGCTGCTGCAGTTCCTGGATCGCCCGGCTGACCAGCGTATCCGCGTGAAGCAGCGGCGCGCCGATCGGCGATGCGGGGCCGCCGATGCTTCGCGTCGAGAATTGCGGGACGGCTCCAAGGTCCCATACCGTGAGCGCGTACGAAACCGAGTCGCCGTGCACGGGGCGCCCGCGTATCGAGACCATCATGTCGGCATGCAAAGCCGCGAGCACGGTGTTCCGCTCGCGGCTTTTCTCCAGCGTGGCGAGCGTCGAGTCGCGGCTCACCGGCACGTATCGCGTGCTCGTCGCGAGCGTTTTGCGCAGCAGGTCCATTACGGCGGTGCCGCCGTCGCGAACGCCGGCCGCGACGTCGGGCGGATGATCCCACACCACCACTCTCCGCGGCGGACCCATGCTCGCCGCGCGCAGCTCGATCGCGCGCTGCATCGGATCGATCGCGCCGCGCCGCGGTGAATGATCGAGCATTTCGAGATAGCGCGCGCTTCTCAGCACGAGCGAGTCCGCCGGCGCGAGCAATGAGTCTTTGGGCGCGCGCGCGGAAACCGACCGCGATCCGGCGCCTTCGTTCGCCGTCGCGTCGCGGAGCAGGATCGTCCAGGTCGCGGAGCTGTCTTTGCGCGGTGACATGAACACCGCCGCGATCATGTCGGCGTTCACGGACTTCGCGATGGAGTCGACACTGTGCGCATTGCTGAACGCTTCGCTGTGGACTTCGTCGCGTGGTGACACGATCACATAGCGGTGCGTCGACGCGAGATAGCGGCGCAGGCTGTCCGCGACCGCGGCGCTCGCCGTCGCGATATCGCGGCGGTCGGACATCGCCGCCGGTGTGGTCACGAGAATGCGGCGCGGCGGTCCGAGATTCGCCATGCGCTCGTTGATCATTTCGCGGGACGGCTGGCCGCCGAACGGCTGTCCACCGTTTCCGCCGCGGCCCTGAAACATTTGCGCGCGGTCGAAGCCGCCGCGCCCCGTGATCGCCCGCACCATCGAGTCGATCGCCACCGGAGATTGCACGAACACGCGCGATCCGCGATCGGTTCCGGGCGGCAGCGGCGGAGCGGCCACGCCGGATCCGGCTGACGGCATGGTGCCCGGTGGCGGAGCGTGCGGCTGCGTCTTTGCGAGCGAGTCGAACACGGCCTTCATCATCTCCGAGCGCAGCGAGTCGCCCAGCTTCGCGAGCATCGCGCTGTCACGGCGGGTCTGCGCGGCAGGCGCCGCCGCCGTGCGCTCGGCGATCCGCGCTTCCACGGCCTTTGCGATCGCCAGCGAATCCGCGTGTGTGAGCGCGGCCGGTTTTGGCGCGGGCGGCACCACCGCGGCCACGGGCGCGTTCTGCTCGCCCGACGAACGCGCGCGCATCGCGAGCGCCGCAACCGCGATCGCGAACACCGCGGCTCCGCCGATCAGCGCGAGTGTCGACGCGCGGCGCGGTTTCGCGGGCGGGAAATAATCGCCTGATACAAACGCGAGCGCGTCGAGTTCGATCAGCAGCTCGGCCGCGGTCTGCGGCCGCGCCGCGGGATTTTTCTCGAGGCACTTCATGATCAGCGCCGACAGCTGCGGCGGCACATCTTCGCGCGAGTTCGCGAGCGGCTCCGGACTGCGCGTCAGCTGCGCGGCCATCGTCGCCTGCGGCGACGTCTCGTTGAACGGCGCCTCGCCGGCGAGCAGCTCGTATCCCAGCAGCCCGACCGCGTAGATGTCCATCCGATGGTCCGCCGCCGGATCGCCGGCGAGCTGTTCGGGCGCCATGTACGCCGGCGTTCCGATCGCCATGCCGCTTGTCGTCGCGCCGACCGACGGCAGCGACACCGAAATTGCTTTCGCCACACCGAAGTCGGTGACGACCGCATGGCGCCCGCTGCGCAGAACATTGCCCGGCTTGATGTCGCGGTGCACGACGCCGCGGGCGTGCGCATATGCAAGCGCGTCGACCACGTCGTGCAGGACGCCGACGACTTCGCGCGGCGTGAAGCGCGATTTTCCCTGCCGCTCGTGAATCGCGTGCTTGAGCGACTCGCCCTCGATGAACGGCATCGTGTAGAACAGCATGTCGCCGTGCTCGCCCGCGGAATAGAGCGGCACGATGTGCGGATGCTGCAGCTGCGCCGCGAGCTGTATTTCGCGGCGGAACCGCTCGCGGTTCACGCCCGCGGCGAGGTCGGGCGGAAGAACCTTGATCACCACCTGCCGGTTGAGCGCGCGTTCCGTTGCGAGGAATACGCGGCTCATCCCTCCGCCCACGAGCTCGCGCTCGAGGGCGTACGCCGGTTCCAGCGCGGCGCGAAGGTTGGCGTCGAAGATATTTGAGTCTGTCATGCGGCTGCGAGGAGACCTTTAAAGCGTGCGTCGAAGAAAGTACCACGGTCGACAGCCGCCCAATAGATACACCGATAGCGGCTGCATTTCGTTAGACACCGCAACCGCGCGGGGGGATGCAGATCGTCGATCCGCCCCGCGGCGCGCGGAGCCCTAACCGCTATAGTCTGAACGACGTCGCCGCTCGCGACACGCGATCGGCGGCCTGACCCAAATGGGTTGCCGCCGCCGCGATTTGCTCCGTGCTCGCGCTCTGTTCCTGACTCGCCGCCGCGACGTCCTGCATCGCGTTCGCGAACGACTGCGTGCCGGCCGCGAGCGAGTCGAGCCGCTCGGTGATTTCAGCCGCGAGCGCGCTCCCGGCGCTCGCGGATTCCGCGATCGTCGTGGTCCACAACTCCGCCTCGGCGACGCCCTGCTCGACTTCCGTAAAGCTCGACCGTCCATGCTCGGTCGCCGTGTGCACGCTCTCGACCGCCGACAGGGCGCGCGCGCTGGATTCGCGCGCCGCTTCCATGTTGCCAAGTACTTCCTTCATCAGCGAATCCGTGTGCTCGGCCGCATCGGCGGCGGTCGCCGCAAGACGGCGCACTTCGTTCGCCACGACGGCGAATCCTTCGCCCTGCTCACCCGCCCGCGCCGCCTCCATTGCCGCGTTGAGCGCGAGCAGCTTCGACTGGCGCGCGATTTTCTGCACGAGCGTCACGAACTGGCGCACCTGGTCGGTGGCGCTCGCGAGCGATTCCGTGGCTCCCGCGCTGGCACGCACGTCGTTCGCGAGCTGCTCCAGACGGCGCGTGCTCTCGTCGAGCCGCTCGTGATTTTCCGACGCGAGCGCGCGCAGCGCGGCGTTCCGCTCGATGCCATTCTGCGCGCCGGCGGTGACCGCACGCGCGTGCGTGTTCAAGCGCGCCGCTTCGGACGTAAGATGCTGGATCGTGCCCGCCATGCCCTGCGCCTGTTCGCTCAGCTGGGACGCCGTATCCGCAATTCCGGACGCGGCCTGCGCCATGTGCTCCGTCCCGTGTGTGATTTCCGACGAGAGGCCCGACGTTTCCACTGATGTCGAGTTGAGCAGGGCCGAGAGGTCGCGCAACTCATGCGTCATCGCGACCATGGCGCGCGCGAGGCGACCGATCTGGCCGCCCTGGCGCGCCGCATCGGGGGCTTTCGTGAGGTTACCGGCCGCGACCGCCTCGGCGACTTCGGCGAGGTCGCGCAGCTGGTTTCCAACCACCGGCGACACGACGAACAGGATGACGAGCGACACCGACAGGACCGCCAGCGAGAGGCCGAGGCCGGCGAGAAGCCAGCCGTCGCCGCCCGCCGCGATCCGGGCGATCGATGCCTTGCCCGCCGCGAGCAGTCCGACGAACGCAATCGCCGAAATGGCGCACAGCCAGATCGTGACGCGATCGATGACGTGCGAACGCAACTCGCCCATTTCGGCAAGGCGTTGCTCGCTTGTTCGTCCCGTCGTCGCGGCTAGATTGCTCTGAATCGTCTCTCCCATTTCCCGCCATTCAAATAGATGATCGAGTCCCCACCCGAAAACAGCTCCGGGTCACCGGAGGGTTTCGAGCCGGCCGGCTACGACCCGAGCGCCGTTGAACGCAAATGGCGCGAGCGGTGGGTGGCCCGGGCCACCAATCGCGCTGATATAACCGGCGCACGCCGCCCGTTTTATGCGTTGATGATGTTCCCTTACCCCTCAGCCGAGGGGCTTCATGTGGGCAACCTGTTTGCCTTCACTGGGAATGATATCTACGCGCGGTTCCAGCGGCTACAAGGATTCGACGTGTTCGAGCCGATGGGATTTGACGCGTTCGGGATCCACTCGGAGAATCATGCGCTGAAGCTCGGCGTGCATCCGATGGAGCTGATTCCGGCAAACATCGCGAATTTTACGCGCCAGCTGGAGCGCGCCGGGCTAATGATCGACTGGTCCCGGACGGTCGATACGACGCACCCGTCGTACTACAAGTGGACGCAGTG
>DASYSH010000069.1:0-4261 GCA_036003525.1 Gemmatimonadaceae bacterium
CCGCCGTGGGAAGAGCCCGAGCGGTATCGCGTGAACAGCCCGATTCTTCGCAGCGGAGCGGTGACGACGCCGCTGATGATCGTGCACGGCGACATCGACTTCGTGCCGGTGCAACAAGCGGAAGAATTTTTTACGGCGCTATATCGCCAGGACAAGCGCGTGAAATTCGTGCGGTATTTTGGAGAAGGGCACACGATCAACGCGCGCGCTAACGTGCTCGATCTCTGGGCCCGCATGAAAGACTGGCTTGTCGAGACGATGGCGGCGCGTTGAATGGCGAACGAGCTGACGCCGTCAGAAGCGAATGATTCTCTCGCGCTCCGGCGCGAGGATCTGGCCAGCGTTGTGAAATCGTATCAAGGCGCGATTCGCGGCAGAAAGGAGTGGGCGGGTGTGGCCGCCGGGTTCACCGGATTTCCACTCGCGCTGATCTTGATGGCCATTCGTGAACGCGCGGGGTGGCCAGAATCACTCGACAAATACTTCTTCTTTCTGGGCTGGACGGTGTTTTTGAGCTTTCTTGGCGTCGTACTCGTGCGAGCGCGCCGGATTCGAAAGCGCTACGAGATTCGCTGTCCCGCGTGTGATGTTTCGCTACTGGGTCCGCCGTCGAGCCGCGGTGGCGTGACGTTCGCGGAGCTGGCGATCGCCACCGGGAATTGCCCATCGTGCGGGGCGCATATCTTGGCGCCGTAGCCGCCCCGCGATAATCGCGCGCTATCCCATAGCTAAGTGTCGCCACCGGAGACGTTGTTTCTCGAAACTGGCAGGTCGAGCTCATGACTCACGGGTCGGGAGTGTCAGAACTCGTCCTTCGGAGCTGGGAGCTCTTGAAACTGCAATTACTGAGCTTCGAAAGACGAGTATTGACACTCCCCACCTGTGACCCAGGAGCTTGAACTCCGAGCTTCGGGGAGAGCGCGGAACGCGAAGGGTACGGAGCGCAATCGGCCGGTGACGCGTCGTCAGCCCGATTAGTGAACGTGTCCGCAAACGCCGGAAGCTCGTAGTTCAAGCTCGGAGGTCACCGATTGGGAGTGTCAGAACTCGTCCTTCGGAGCTGAGAGCTTTAGCACCTGCAAGCACACAGCTTCGAACGGCGAGTATTGACACTCCCGACCTATCACCAATGAGCTTGAGCCATGAACTCTGAATCGAATTGACGCGAAACAACCTCTTCGGTAGCGACAGCTAAGGCGTTGAGATAGCGCGCCGTTTCGCTGCGAAGAGGATTCCAACTCCGGCGAGATTCATCAAGACAATAACCGCGGTAATCTTCGCCGCGAACGCCGCGGGACTTTTCACATCGATGATCGGTACGACCGACAGCACGATGTAGAGCAGTGTCATCAACAGCCCCGACATCGATGTGATTTTTAGCCACATCGGCGGCTGCGGCGTTACGCCGCGCAAACCCCAAATCGGAATCGCGAACATCACGACGTACGTCAGCGCGTACAGCGTTCCGCTCGCGTTGAACAGCAGCTGAAATGCTTCAGCCTGACCGACGCCGATATTGCCGAGCATCGCCATCACGAATGACGCGACGCCGACGAGCAGGATCGAATTCACCGGCGTGCGATATTTCGAATGCAGCTTGCTGAACCACGCGGGCAGCATGCGATCCCATCCGGCGACCATCGGGAGGCGTGTGACGGCGGTGAAGCTGACGCTCGCTTGTGCCACGCGCGAGCCGAGTGTCATGAGGATCGCGATCGTCACGAGCGGGCCCGCGATTCCAAACGGGCCGAAGCCCACGCGCAGGACCTGAGGCAGCGGGCCGATCAGATCGATCTGGTCCGTTGGAACATAGGCCACCATGGTGGCAGTTCCCATGATGAACATGATCGCGATGATCGGTGCGGCAATGAGCACAGAACGTCCGACTGCGCGCGCCGGCGATTTCGTTTCGCCGGCGAGGATTGCGATGTATTCGAATCCGCCGAACGCGCCGAATCCGATTTTGCCGAGGATGTTGAGGTTGTAGAGCGAGAGCGACGGCATCGTCATGCGGAACGGATGGAATTCCTTGAGATTTCCGCTCACGAGGCCGAGTATCGGCAGCAGAATCAGGGTGCCGAAGATGATGAGCATCATGACGCCGCCGGTATTGTGCACCCACTTGCCGACGGACAGGCCGATCGTCGACGCGACGATCATCAGGCCGAGTATCACCGCGGTCGCGAGCGCGACGAACCAGGTGCTCGTCGTCATCCATTTTGCGGTCGGGCCGATCGCGTAGGACAGATACGTCGCGGTGGTGAGGCCGATCTCCGACGTGAACACGATCACATACAGCCAGAGATTCCACGCGATCATAAAACCGATCGCCTGATTGAAGCCGAGCTTCGCCCACTGATAGAGCCCGCCTTCGAGCGGCATCAGGCGGTTCAGGTACATCACCACCGCCGCCGAAGGCAGATAAAACAGGACGAGCGCGAGCAGCCAAAAAATGACGTGCGAAGTGCCGAGCTTGCCCGCGACGCCGATCCAGGTGAGGCCTACGATGAAAAGGATCTGCGTGAGCGTGAGATCACGGACGCCGAGCTCTTTCTTTAGCGAATCGCTGCGCGCGGTGACATTCGCTTCCGCGTTCTTGAGCTCGGTTGTTTGACTCATGCGCGTTGCTCGGCCAGAAGTTGCCAGTAGCGCGCCCACGCTTCGAGGCCTTCGTGGAGGCGGTGGATGCGGAAGAATTCGTTGGGGGCGTGGTAGTCTTCGTCGGCGGTGGAGAAAGAGAAGAAGACAGTGTCGAGATTCAGGTGACGCTGGAGCAACTCTCCGATTGGGACCGTGCCGCCCATTCTCACGATGAACGGGTCGACATTGTAGACGAGCTTTAGCGCTGAGCGGGCGGTTGTTAGTGCGGGGTGATTGGTAGAGATGCTAGAGGCGCGGGCGCCGTGGTCGCTGATTGCGATTGAAAGTCTTGTGCCAGCGGGGATGTGAGACTCGAGGTGCTTTGAGACCAGTGCGATCGTCTCGGTGGGATCCTGATCGGGGACGAGGCGGCAGGTGATTTTCGCGTGCGCTTCGCTCGGGATCACGGTTTTCTGGCCCGGGCCTTCGTAGCCGCCCCACATGCCGTTGATCTCGAGAGTTGGGCGCGCCCATTGGCGTTCAAGCGTAGAGTAGCCGGGTTCGCCGAATGTCGCGGGCGCGCCGACTTGTTTCAGATATGCGGCTTCATCGAACGGGAGCGCCTGAATGGCGGCGCGCTCGTCATTCGTGAGTTCGATCACGCGATCGTAAAACCCCGCGACGGCGACTTTGCCGTTGTCGTCATGCAGCGACGCGACCAGCCGTGCCATCGCGTGCAGCGGGTTCGCGACGCCGCCGCCATGACGGCCCGAGTGCAAATCCTTCGAAGCTGCGGAGAGAGTGAGCTCGAGACCGCACAGGCCGCGGCTCGCGACGGTGAGCGACGGTTCGTTGATGCGCCACATCGCGCCGTCGGCGGACAGCACGAAATCCGCGGCGAGCATCTCCTTGTGCTCTGCAATAAATGCTTCGAGGTGCCGGCTGCCGATTTCTTCCTCGCCCTCGAACATGAACTTCACGTTGATGGGGAGAGCTCCGTCTGCTGCGAAAAAACTCTCGGCCACTTTCAACGGTATCAGCATCGGGCCCTTGTCGTCCGATACGCCGCGCGCGTAGAGACGGCCGTCGCGCTGCGTCGGCGTAAACGGCGGCGAGTTCCATTTCTCGAGCGGGTCGGGCGGCTGGACGTCGTAGTGACCGTAGACGAGCACCGTGAGTTTGCCGGGCGCGCCGAGCCATTCGCCGTACACGACTGGATTGCCCGCGGTCGGAATCGTGCGGACTTCGATCGGTCCCGCGGCGGCGAGTTTGTCGGCGACCCACTTGGCGGCCGCTTTCATATCCGCGGCGTGCGCGGGATCGGTGCTCACGCTCGGAATCGCTGCGAACTCGATCAGTTCACCAAGAATGCGATCGTGATTCGCCTTGAGATGCGCGAGGACCTGTTCCAACGGCATTATTTCCCGCCGTCGATCGAGAGAACCTGTCCAGTAATCCAGTTCGCGTGCTCCGACGCGAAGAAGAGGACACCGTTCGCGATGTCGTCCGGAGTGCCGAGGCGTTTCAGCGCGATTTTATCGATGAGCGCGTTCTGCCCTTCGGTGCCGTACGATTCCCATTGCCGTTCGGTGGTCGGATTCGAGCGCACGAATCCCGGAGCGATGTTGTTCACCGTGATGTTCCAGGGCCCAAGCTCGTGCGCGAGCTGACGCGTGAGTCC
>DASYSH010000070.1:0-3554 GCA_036003525.1 Gemmatimonadaceae bacterium
TCGTCGTTGGCGCAATGGCGAAGTGGGCGCCGATCATTCGCGGTCACGGCATCCCCGAGGCGATGGAAGCCGTGCTGACCAAGCAGAGTCGGATCGCGCCTCGAACTGCGCTTGCCAAACCCCTGTCGGCCGCGGTCGCCATCGGCACCGGCGGACCGTTCGGCGCGGAAGGCCCGATCATCATGACCGGCGGCGCCGTCGGATCGGTGTTCGCGCAGGCGTTTCATCTTTCGGACAGCGAGCGCAAGACATTGCTCGTCGCCGGCGCGGCATCGGGGATGGCCGCGATTTTCGCCGCGCCCATGGCCGCCGTGCTGCTCGCCGTTGAACTTCTGCTCTTCGAATGGAAGCCGCGCAGCTTCATTCCTGTCGCCGTCGCCGCGACGGTCGGCGCCGCGCTCCGGGTGCCGCTGCTCGGCGCGGGCGCGGTCTTCCCTGTTGCGCCGCACGCGATGCTCGATATGTCGGGACTCGCGATCGGGTTGATCGTCGGAATTGTCGCGGGATTCGCGTCGGCGCTGCTGACGAAGCTCTGCTACGCATGCGAAGACGGATTTGGAAAACTTCCGATCCATTGGATGTGGTGGCCGACGATCGGCGGTCTGTTCGTCGGAGTCGGCGGCCTCTTCGCACCGCGCGCACTCGGCGTCGGCTATGATGTCGTGCGCGATCTGTTTGCGGGGAACCTCGTCGCGGGCGCGGCGCTCGGCCTGCTCGTCGCAAAGGCCGCGATGTGGGCGGTTGCGCTCGGCTCGGGGACTTCCGGAGGCGTCCTCGCACCGCTGCTGATCATGGGCGGCGCGATCGGCGCGATCGAGGCGTCAGTCATTCCCGGCCACGACGCGGGCATGTGGGCGATCATCAGCATGGCGGCGATGATGGGCGGCACGATGCGCTCACCGCTCACCGCAGTGGCATTCCTGCTCGAGCTCACGCACGACATCGGCCTGCTCGGCGGGTTGCTGATCGCATGCGTCGCCGCCCATACGGTGACCGTGCTGGTGATGCGGCGTTCGATCCTCACGGAGAAAGTCGCGCGCCGCGGACTTCACGTGCAGCGCGAATACGTCGTGAATCCGTTTGAGCAGCACAGCATTCACGACCTCGACTCCGAAGCCATCATGGCGGCCATGCGCAAGCAGCATGAAGCGGAGCACGTTCGCGAGCGCGTACCCGTCATCCGCAGGCGCAGGTCGAAAAAATGATCGTCCTCTTCGGTCCGTGCATGTTCGTGGCGCCGCTGCTCGTCGTGCTCCTTCCGGTGGCGGTCGTGCTGTGGCCGCCGGTGCTTCTGATTCTCGGCATCGTGCATCTCATCGTGTGGCCGTTCGCGCTGCTCGGGCGGCGGTTCGGCGTCCGCTGGATCGTGTCGCTCCACGCGCGACTCGGACACTGGTTCACGGTGCTGCTCACTCCCTGGCGCTACTTCGACGCGCCAAAGAAATGAAAGCAGACGCGAAGCGCCGCGCCCTCGATCACATTCGGACGCTCGTCGCCGCGCTCAGCCATTCGGCGCGCGCGGTCGAGCGCGGCACGGGCGTGACGAACGCACAGCTCTTTCTTCTCCAGCAATTGGCCGATGCCGGCTCACTCTCGGTGAACGATCTCGCCGTCAGGGCGCGCACGCAGCAGAGCACGGTTTCGATCGTCGTCACCCGGCTCGTGCGCGCGGGGCTCGCCGCGAAAAAGAAATCTCCGGACGATGCGCGCATCGCGATTATTTCGCTCACGGCGAAGGGGCGGCGCCTCGTGAAGCATGCGCCGGCGCCGCCGGCCGCAGCCCTGCTGCGCGCGATCGAGGTACTCTCCGACAAGGATTCCCGCGCGCTCGCGACGGGAATGGACGCACTGGTTCGGGCGCTCGATCTCACCGCGCCGAAGGTCACCCTGCTCTTCGAACACACCCCACCGCGCCGCGCGTCCAAAGGGCGCCGGTAGCGTTGGAGGCGCGCGCACATCCGCCGGTTACGGCCTGCGAAAGCCGGTGAGCGTATTGCCCCGCTGAAGCAGCGTCGCCGTATTCGCCACACCGTTTGCGAAAGCGATGGTGATGCGTATGGTCGGGTCGATCGCGGTGCCGAACACATCGCCGCCGAGGTAGATCAGCGGAAACTTTCCCTGACCCGGACCTTCGGCCTGGGCGGCGAGGCCGTCGCCATCGATGAATACATGCAGCGGAAATTTGGCGTTGCCGGGCAGCGCGAGATCGTAAATCCCCTCGTATTTCGCGCGATCCGCGGCCGCGAGGGCGACCGCCTTCAGCGGCTTGGGCATTGGCCGCAGCGGAAGCCCGAGCACCGCTGATGCAAGATTCACCGCGAGCGCATCCGGATTCGAGCCCAGCGTATTGGTGAACACGATGACGCGCAGCGAATCCTCGGGCAGCCAGAGTTGCTGCGCGCTGAATCCGTTGACATCGCCGCCATGATGGATCAACACATGCGTTCCGAGATGCGCCGGAAAGAGAGCGAATCCATAGGTGATGGGCGTCCCATCGCTCAAGGCGTCCGCCGTGGACATGCGCACGTATGTGCCGGTGGGCACGACACGTCCGGAGGTGAGCGCAGTCTGCCAGAGGAGAAAATCCGGAACCGACATGCAGAGCGCGCCCGCGGCCCACGGATGCGCCATGCTGAGATAAGCGGTGGGTGCGATTCCGGCGGGCGTCTTGTCGTATCCCTTTGCGTACGACGGGTCCGTCGGTCGCGAGGGGCAGTACGCCGCGTTCTTCATGCGGAGCGGCTTGAAGAATTTCGCGTTGAGGTATTCCGCGTATTGCGCGCCCGAAACTTTCTCGAGAATCATCCCGAGCAGCATGTACCCCGTATTGTCGTAGCTCCATTTCGTGCCCGGCGCGAAATCCATCCTGTCCTTCGCGACGAAATCGACGATCGCCGCGGGCGACAGATCTTCGGTCCAGTGCGCCGCCCATTCCTTCTTTGCCGTGTACGACGGAATGCCCGATGTGTGATTGAGCAGCTCCCGCAGCGTGACGGTGCTCCACTGCGGATATTGCGGAAGCAGTTTCCCGAGCGAATCGGCGAGGCTTATGCGCTTCGCGTCGACGAGCTGCATGATCGCCGCAGCCGTGAATTGTTTGGTGATCGAGCCGACGCGGTAGACCGTCGTGCGGTCCGCGGCGAGATGCGCTTCGCGGTCGCGTTCGCCGAAACCGGCGAGCAGCAGCGTGTCGTTTCCGCGAACCACGGCGACCGTGGCGCCGGCGGCCGGCGCAGCAGCGAGAAAATCGCGTGTGAGTGAATCGAGTCGCGCGACCAGGACGGCGCGATTCGCCGCCGGCGCCTGCTGCGCGCCCGCGACCGCCGCCAACATCGCCGTGAGCAGCGATATTGCGGCGCGCCGCGGCGCGGCCATTACAGCGTGCCCCAGTTCGTGAATCGCGGCGGCGTGACGAACGGAGGTCCGATCATGAGCACGATGTCGGTGTGCGGCTTGAGCGGTATCGTGCGCGGATCGCCCGCGAACGGCTTTCCGTCGACCCAGACTTTCATCGCGTCGCCTTTCGCGGCGTGCGCGGACGACGCGACCGTCTT
>DASYSH010000071.1:0-1996 GCA_036003525.1 Gemmatimonadaceae bacterium
CTACCCGCGCATCATCGATCCGCACTATTTGCAAGCGATGAAGATTCCGCTGCTCGCCGGCCACTTCATCGAGGAACATTTCAACCCGCAAACCCCGAAGGCGGTCATCATCAATGAAAATCTTGCCCGCGCGCTCTTCCCCAATCGCAGTCCTCTCGGACGCAAGGTCAACGTCAACGGCGAGTCCACCGTCATCGGCGTCGTCGCAAACGTCCGGCACAGTTCGCTCGAGGAAACCGCCGGCAACGAAATGTATCTCGACTGCCGACAGTGCGGTGACTGGAGCGCGATGGAGATGGTCGTGCGCAGCACCCGCCCGCCGGAATCGCTTGCTCCGGAGGTACGCGCCGCCCTCAGCGCCTACGACTCCGGCATTCCGAATCGTGAATTTTATGAACTCGAGCGTCTCGTCGACGATGCCGTCGCGCCGCGACGGCTGATCACGCGACTGCTCGGTTTTTTCTCGACGCTCGCGCTCACGCTCGCCGGCCTCGGCCTCTACGGAGTCATTGCGTACTCGGTCGTCCAACGCACGCAGGAAATCGGCATCCGCATGGCGATTGGCGCACAACGGCGCGATGTGTTGCAACTGATTCTGCGCGGTGGCCTGAAGCTCGTCGCCACCGGAATCGTGGCGGGCCTCGCCGGCGCGTTCGTCCTCAGTCGCGTGTTACAGAGCCTTCTCTTCGGGGTGACCGCACACGACCCGTTCGTCTTCGCTGGCGATGCGGCGCTGCTTCTTGCAGTCGCGACGGTCGCATGTCTGCTTCCCGCGCTCCGCGCCACCAGAGTCGATCCCCTCGTCGCGCTCCGCGCCGAATAGCATCAGCGCCATTAACGTTGGAAAAATTGAAGGCCAAACCTCGCGCCTCCCCCCGATCCTGCGCGTCTTCTCGCTCGTGCTCGGTTCTTTGTCTCCGATTTCTCTCAGCTCTCACCTCATAGAGTATGAAATACGCGATACGATCGCTCGCGAAATCCCCCGGCTTCACCGCCGTCGCACTCCTCACGCTCGCCCTTGGGATCGGGGTGAACTCGTCGATGTATTCGTTGATGAATACGCTGCTGTTCGCTTCGGCGCCCTTCCCCCGGCCGGAATCCATCGTCAACGTCAATGGCCGGACCCCACAGGCGGAGTTCATGAATTTCTCGCCGCAGGAAATCGACGAACTCCGCGCGCACCCGGCGAAGGTGTTCACCGTGCTCGCGCCGCGCACCGGCGTGTTGGAGAACGTCACGCTGCCCGACCAGCTCCCTGAACAGGTGCAGGGCACCGCTGCCCACGCCGATCTGTTCAAGGTGCTCGAAACGCCGCCGCTGCTCGGTCGCACTTTTACCGCAGATGAATGTGTCGCCGGTCGCGATGCTGTCGTGCTGTTGACCGAGGATTTCTGGCGGACAAAATTCGCCGCCCAACCCGACGCGATCGGACGGACACTGCGCATCAACGGTCGCGTCTTTACGGTCATCGGCGTCCTGCCGAAGGCCTACTCGGCGATGTTCATTTTCGGGGAGAGTCAGTACTTCCGCCCGCTGGTTTACGCAGATTCCCAGATCACCGATCGCAACCGTCGTGAAATCGCACTCCTCGCACGCCTCGCGCCCGACGTTTCGCTGACGGAAGCTTTGGCCCGGCTCGCGCCGCTCACGGATCGCTGGGCCAAGGACCATCCGCGGCTCTATCCGAATTACCAGTTGCGCCTGCAACTCGCCGGCCGCGTCGGCGGTTCCGCCAACGTGACCATCATCGCTCTACAACTCGGCCTGGCCGCAGCGATTCTTGCGATCGCCTGCGCCAACCTCGCCAATCTCCAAATGGCCCGCGCCGCGTCCCGCATCCGCGAACTGGCCATCCGCTCCGCGCTCGGCGCCAGTCGCGGCACGCTGCTTCGCCAGCAACTGAGCGAGTCGCTTATTTTGTCCATCGTCGGTGGCGGCTTCGGCCTGCTGGTCGCCCGCTGGTGCAATGATCTTGTCGGGCGCAACATTCGACTGG
>DASYSH010000072.1:0-6128 GCA_036003525.1 Gemmatimonadaceae bacterium
CGATCGCGCGCGCGATCGCCGCGCGGCGGTCGGTGACGCGCTCGAACGTTCCCGGATTCATGCCGCCCGCGATCTGATCGAGAATAATTTCGGGATCTTCCGTGCGCGGATTGTCGCTCGTGATGATCACGCGGTCGGCAAGACGGCCGCCGACCTCGCCCATGAGCGGCCGCTTGCCGCGGTCGCGGTCGCCGCCGGCACCGAAGACCGCGATCAGCGCCCCCGGCGTGAACGGCCGCAGCGCGGTGAGCGCGCGCTCCAGCGCGTCCGGCGTGTGCGCGTAGTCGCGCAGTACCGTCGGATGCCCGCCGATGATCTCCAAACGCCCCGGCACCTGCGGCTGACTGTTCAGGCGCGCGGCTATGCCTTCTATCGGCATGCCGAGCGCATAGGCCGTCGCCGCCGCGCCAAGCGCATTTGCCACATTGAAGTCGCCGATCAGCGGCAGGCGGACTGCCGCCGACGCCGCGTTCGTCGTCAGCCGCCAGCTGCTGCCGCCGGAATCGAAACTCACCTGCTCCGCGCGCACCTCGGCGCGCGTACTCATCACGCCGAACGTGACGCGGCGCGGCGCGAACGGCAGCGCGTTCCACGCGCGGTCGTCGGAATTCACGATGGCAACGCCGTCGGCGCCGAGATGCGAAACGAGCGATGCCTTCGCGGCGAAATACGCTTCCATCGTGCCGTGATAATCGAGATGATCACGCGTCAGATTCGTGAAGACAGCGGCGGCGAAGCGGACTCCCTCGACGCGCCGCTGGTGCAGCGCATGCGACGACACTTCGATCGCGACCGTGCGAACTCCGGCATCCGCGAGCGCGCGCAGCGTGCGCTGCAGCTCGATGGGACCGGGTGTGGTGAGCGCGCCGCTCGTGCCCTTGAGTGTCTCTCCGGCGCTTCCGACCAGCACGCCGAGCGTGCCGATGCTCGCGCTCCGCGCCCTGTCATCGTCGAATAAATGGCGGAGCATTCCCACCGTCGTCGTTTTTCCGTTCGTCCCGGTGACCGCGATGAACCGCATGGCGCTGGCGGGATCGCGATAAAACGCGGCGGCGGCGATCGCGGCGGCGCGGCGGCCATCGCGCACGACGATCGCGGGCAGCGCCGTGCGCGCCGCATCGTCGACGATGGCGACACCCGCGCCCGCCGCGGCTGCGGCATTGAGATAATCGTGTCCATCGCGGGCGGAGCCGCGCACCGCCACGAACATCGAATCCGTCACGACTTCGCGGCTGTCATCGGTGATTCCGCTGACGATATCCGGCAGCGTGCCCGATGTCGACACGGTCAGTCCCGCGCGGTCGAGCGCGCCGATGATTTCAGAGAGACGAACCGGTTTCATCGCCTGCTTACGGTGCGCGAACGAGCCGGACGATCGTCCCCGACGGCGCGAGCGTGCCCGCCGCGGGAGCCGTCGCGCTCGCGGGCCCCGATGCGTCGACCGTCGCGAGCGACACCCGGAATCCCGCGCGATGCAGGGTGTACACCGCGCGCCGAACCGGAAGTCCGCGCACATCCGGAACCGAGCGCGATGCAATGGCCGATGCAGCCGGCTTCTTCGGCGAGTCGAGCCGGTACACATACGGGACGCTGCCCGACTCCGTGACCCGCACGATCGAGTCGGCGCTGGTCACGCTGTCGGCGAGCGGCGCCGCCGCGACCGCGCGTTTCGGAACGGCCGCAAGATTCTTTCGGTCGAGCGAAGCGTCACGCGCGGCGATCGCGGCGAGCAGCACGGTCTTGAGCACCGGCGCCGCCGCCTTGCCGCCGTAGATCGTCGACGACGGGTTGTCGAGCTTCACCAGCACTACGAGCTGCGGATTGTCAGCGGGAAAGAGCGCGACGAAGCTCGCCGTGTATTTCCCCGCGACGTATTTGCCGTGCACCGCGAGTTTCGCCGTTCCCGTTTTTCCCGCGACGTCGAAGGTCGAGAGGCTCGCGGAATCGCCCGTGCCTCCCTCGACCACGCCGCGCAGCAGTCCGCGCACGGTACGCGAGGTCTCGTCGGTCATCACGCGCCTCACGACCGTCCGCTTATGCCGGTAGAGCACGGTGCCATCGACGGCGCGAATCTCCTTCACGATCGACGGCTGCAGCAACTCGCCGCCGTTCGCGATCGCGGCGTATGCGTTCGCAAGCTGCAGCGGCGTCACGTTCAGCGCGTATCCCATCGCGAGCGACGCGGGCGTCTGCTTGTCCCATTTCTGCGGCGTCGGCAAACGCCCGCTCTCCTCCGCCGAGTACGGCAGCCCGGTCGGCGATCCGAAACCCACGTCGCGCAGCAGTTCATACTGCTCGCGCGGGGAGAAGCGCATCGCGAACTGCACGATGCCGATGTTGCTCGAAAAGCGGATCACGTCGGCGAGCGAGAAACTCGGCGCGGGATGATCGTCCTCGATCTTGCGTCCGTTCAGTTCCCATTTGCCGTTGTAGGTGTTCATCACTTCGTCGACGCGCGCCCGATGCAGATCCAGGAGGCGCGCCGCGACGAACGGCTTGAGCGTCGAGCCCGGTTCGTACGGCTCGGTGAGCGCCGTCGCCGACGTCGAGAGCGGATCGGCGCGGCGGCTCGCCATCGCGCGCACTTCGCCGCTCTTGGGATCGAGCATGACGATGTCGCCGCCCGTCGCGCCCGTGTGTTTCACCGCGTCGCCGAGCGCTTTCTCGGCGATGTCCTGCAGCGTCTGGTTCACAGTGAGGACGACCGTGCTGCCCGGTTTGGCGTCGTCGGCCGCGAGCGTGGGCGAATCGAAACGCGTACCCTTCGCGTCGCGGAGCAGCGAGCTGTGCCCGGCCTCGCCGCGCAGGACGTGATCGAGCGCTTTTTCGAGTCCGTCGACCGGCTCGCCCGTGTCATCGGCGTGACCGACGAGGCGCCGCAGGCCGTCGTTCGCAGGGGGCACGCGTTCGAGGACCGGCTCGGAATGCACGCCGTGCATCGCGATGGCGGGCGCGACATCGCTCACGAGAAAGCGGCCCGGGATCGTGACCCACTGGCGCGTCGTGTCGGTCGCCCGCGAGATCCACTCTGATGAGACGCTCGCGTGCGCGAGTGCGCGCGCGAGGGCGTCGACATTCTTTTTCCCGGCCTCGGGATGTTTCTTGTTTACTCCCGCGAGAAAAACCTCCCGCGGGGCGACATTCAGGCGCACCAGCTGCCGGCTTTCGACGAGCATTGCCCCGCTCTCGTCGAGGATCATCCCGCGCGGCGCCGGCAGCGGCGACGCGGCGAGTTGCTGCTGGCGCGCCTTCGCGCGCCATTTTGCGGTCTGAAACAACTGCACCTGCGCCGCGCGTCCGACGAGGACGACGGCGAACAGCAGAAACGCCGCGTGCGTCAGCCCGACGCGGCTAGTGCGGACCACGTTTCTTTGCGGGGCGCTGCAGATAGATCACAAGGCTGTCGCTCGGGATGTGCATGTTCAATTGCTGCTCGGCCACCTTCGCCAGATTGGATCTGCTCGACGCATCGCGGATGTCGCTTTGAATCTTCGCGCGCTCCGCTTCGAGCGCCCCCCGCTGCTGCTCGAGGCGCTGCTGTTCACGGGCGCGCGCATTGCCGAAGCTCCGCCTCCATATGACGCCTGTGGCCACGAGGACGAAACCAACCAGAACGAGTGCGACGACCGAGCGGCCGCGCATGTCACGCAGTTCCGGCTGCTGTTTCTTCGGATTCCTTCCGCCAGGCGCGGAGGTGGGCGCTGCGGGCGCGCGGGTTGCGCGCGGTTTCTTCGGGACCGGCGTTCACCGCCTTACGCGTGAGCACTTCACCGAGCGAATGGTTGCGGCAATTGCACATGATTTGCTTTGGCGGGCAGATGCATTTGAGGCTCCACTCGCGGAACGCATGCTTGACGATGCGGTCTTCCCCCGAGTGATAGGCGATCACCGCGATGACGCCCGCGGGTGCCAGACGGTCACGCATCGCGGGGAGCGCGGTCGCGAGCGCGTCCAATTCGCCGTTCACTGCGATGCGCATCGCCTGAAACAGCCGCGCGAAATCGCCTGGCCCCGACCGCGGCCCCAGCACTGCGCGAATCGCCCCGACGAAATCATCGCTCGTTTCAAACGGGCGATTGCCTCGGCGCCGCACGACCTCACGCGCGAGGCGCCCGCCCTTTGGCTCGTCTCCGAAGTTCTTGAAGACTGCTTTGAGTTCGTCTTCGTCAGCAGAGTTCAGCAGTTCAGCCGCCGTCTGCCGTCCGCCGTCTGCCGTCTGTAAACCGCCGTCCGCCGCCTCCCGTCCAATTTCCATTCGCATGTCCAGCGCCGCACCTTCCCGAAACGAAAATCCCCGGCCTTCATCGTCGAACTGATGTGACGACACGCCGAGGTCGAGCAGGAAGCCGTCGAAGTTCACGCCATCGAGCTCCGCGATCTTCTCAAAATCCGCGAAGTTCGACTGGAACGCGCGGAACTTCCCCGCCGATTCGAACTTGGCGAGCCGCCCGCGCGCCGTTGCGATCGCCTCGGGATCGCGGTCGAGTCCCGTGACGTCCGCGCCGGCCTCGAGCAGCGCGAGCGAGTGTCCACCGCCGCCGAGCGTGCCATCGAGGATCCGCGCGCCTGGCCTCACGGCGAGCGCGTCGAGCACTTCGGCGACGAGAACGGGAGCATGGTATGCGGAATCGAAACGGTTTTCGGTCACGGGGGAAAGATAGCGACCGAGGACCGAAGACCGAGGACCGGAGACCGAGGACCGAAGACCGAAACGCAAACGCCCGCCGGTCGTGGTGACCGGCGGGCGATTTGATATGCGTTCGAAAAAATGTTACGGCTTCTTTGGCGGAGCGCAGTAGACCTTGACCATCTGGTCGGCCGAAACCGCCATCTGCTGGACGGCCGGCATCAGCTGCTTCACGATGTCAGGGTTCGTGGCGCCGCCGACGGGTAGTTCGCCCGATGAGCTGATCAGGACATCCTGCAGCTGCTTCGCGCCTTCGCAGCTCTTCTGCGCCTGAATGTCCTGAATCGTCAGCGTCGCGATGAAGTAGTGGCTGAGCCCCATCAAGAATTTAGCGCCGTTCTTCGCGGTGCGATCCGTCGTAAGGCTGTCGCCGTAATACAAATATCCGAGAACCTTCTGCAAATTCGGAACGGTCTTGGCGTGATTCGTCGAGTCGTTGACGAATCGGAAGTAGTGCGTCGCGACCGTGATCGCCATGCCGCCCAGCGTATTCGCATCTTCACCGAATGCCTTGGCCTCTCGAATCGCCACCATCGCGCTGTCGTACTGATTCGCATCGAGCAGCGATGTGATGATGAGCAGCCGGGCGCCCGGCGTCTTCGGATCGATATCGAGTGCGCGCTTGAACGAGGCCACCGCCTGCTGCGTCTGGCCCGACTTCAGTTCAAGCTGTCCGCGCTGTGCCCAATAGTCCGCGCGGCGCGGATATTTCTTCGTCGCCTGCGATGCCACTTCGGCCGCCTTCGCCCACGCGCTGTCCTGGCGATATGCGTCCAGTGTGCGGTCGAAATACGTCGTGTCCGCAAACGAGGTGTCCGTCTTGATCATCTCGTCGCCGACCTTGACCATGTTCTTGAAGTCTTTGGTCGCGTACAGCAGCTGCCAGTAGAGCTTCTCGAGCGTCACGTCGCCCGGATTGTCGTCGACCGCCTTCGCGATGATCTTGAGCGCAACGTCGTACTTGCCCGACTGCGCGAGCTCGTACACGACCGTCTGCTGCAGCTTCACGTTCGACGGGTCCGCCGCGAGCAGGTTGCTCAGCGTCGTGATCTTCTTGTCCTTGTCGCCAAGCTGGTCGTATGCGTCGACTTCGGCCTGGAGCGCGATCTTGCTCTTCGGGTCGAGCGCAAGAATTTCCGCCGCGACTTTGAGCACGTCTGCGGGCGGTTTCTTCTGGTCGACCATCGTCGCCATCTCGCAAATGCGGAGCACCGTGGACTTCGGATACTTGGAAATGCCGCCCGTCGCCGCGCTCATTGCATCGGCAAAACGGTTTTCGCGGCGCGCCGCGCGGCAATCCTTCACTTCCTTGTAAACCTTGTTCGCATCCTGGAACGCCTTCGAGATCTTGCTCGCGACGTCGCCGACTTTATTGCCCTCGAACGATCCAAGCGGCTGAACCTGATTCTGGTCGTACGTGAAAACCATCCACGCATCCGAC
>DASYSH010000073.1:0-2435 GCA_036003525.1 Gemmatimonadaceae bacterium
AAACCACTCGGCCCACTTCCCCTCCGAATGCGGCGCCGGCTGCTTTTTCGGACCTCGGACTTCGGTCTTCGGTCCCGCTTTTTTCTTCGCAGTCATATCGCTACGCAATCCCATTTTTGATCGCCTTCAGAACCGCGTCGCCGAACAAATCGATCTCATCCAGCGTCGTGTACACATTCGGCGTGATGCGAATCCCGCTGAACTCCGCGTGGCCGATCGGCGTCGTGACGATATGGTAATTGCTGCTGAGCCATCCGCCGAGTTTGCCGGAATCGATTCCGTCGACACTGAACAGGCAGATCGCGCCGCTTTTGTCCGGTCCAAGCGGAGTGAGCACCTTTACCCGATCGCTCGCGGCGAGCAGCCGGTTCGCCCAGCGGTCGCGCAGAAAACGAAGGCGCGCGATTTTTTTGTCCGAGCCGATCCCGCGGCTGAATGCGAGCGCCGTGCTCACGGCGTTGTAGATCGGCTGTGGATGCGTGCCGATCTGCTCGAACTTTCTGATGTTGCTCTTCAATGAATCGTCCGATCCCTGCAGCGACCAGATCGACGGAATCTTGTCCTTGCGCACGTACAGAAATCCCGAACCGATCGGCGCGAGCGTCCATTTGTGCAGCGACACGCCGTAGTAGTCGCACTCGAGATCGTCGCGCTTGAACGGAAAGTGGTTGAACGCATGCGCGCCGTCGACGAGCACTTCGATGCCGAGCGGCCTCGCCATGCGCACGATATCACGCACCGGCATGATCTGCCCGGTGAGGTTCGTGATGTGCGTGACCTCGATGACTTTCGTGCGCGGCGTGATCGCCTTGCGGAACTGATCGACGAGGTACGCATCCGACGGCGGCGGGACCTTGAACGAAACCTCCTTGAACACGATCCCGTCGCGGCGCACGCGCTGCTGCCACGACGTCGTCATGCGCGGATAGTTCTGATTCGTCGAGATGACCTCGTCGCCCGCCCTGAGGTTCATGCCGAAAATCACGATCTCGTTCGCCTCAGTCGCGTTGCGGACGATCGCGATTTCTTCCGGATCGCACCCGAAATCGCGCGCGACATCGCGGCGCGTGCTCTCCATCCGCGGCTCCAGCGTGCGCCACATGTTCTCGACCGGCAGCTCATTCACGAAGTGCTGGTCGCGAATCATCTGCTCGAGCACATGCGTGGGCGCCGGTGAAATCCCGCCGTTGTTGAGATTGATCATCGTGCGGTCCATGTCGAACGCGCGCTGGATCTGGCTCCAGTAGGCCTCGTCGTCCGCAACGGCGCGCGCAGGCCGGTCGCCGGCAATCGCGTTCGCCTTGAACAGCTGACCGAATGCGTCTTCGCGCATGACGGGGAGTGCGATGCCCGCGCCTGCGAGGCCTCGGACGAAGTTTCTGCGAGTGGTCATGGTCGTGTCCGGCAGGGAGGTTGGATCCTAAAACTATACACGATTTACGGAATGACGATCAGTCCCGCCTCGCCGCCGTAGTCGTCGCGCACGCGGGCCGTGCCCCGCGGCGCCTGCCATGGTCCGCCGTTGATGCGGACGGCGACGCGATGCCGGCCGGGCGGAAGCGCGATCTCGGCCTCCCACGCATCACCCGCGCGCGCGAGCTGCACCGGCGCCCAGTTCGAGAACGTGCCCGCGACCTCCACCGACGCCGAATCGTCCGCGACCACGCGTACGAGCAGGAGGGCGCCGCTCGATTTCTGCGTCACGGTCGCGTACGACGTTCCGCGCGACATTGCGAGCGCCGCCGGCGATTTCAGCGGAACGAGCGCGATGCGAATCGCGGCGGTCGTGAGCTGCATATCGGGGACGCCGCGCACGGGATCGGCGA
Organism: Gemmatimonadaceae bacterium; assembly: GCA_036003525.1. Lineage (GTDB taxonomy): Bacteria > Gemmatimonadota > Gemmatimonadetes > Gemmatimonadales > Gemmatimonadaceae > Fen-1231. Next base: position 1,827 of record DASYSH010000073.1, read on the forward strand.
GCAGCCGCCCGGTGCCGATCGCGAAAGAATACCTGCGCGAGATCGTCCAGACGGCGGTCACGTAGAATGCGCTCTGGCTCGCCACCGTCGTGCGCGCGCCCGTGCGAAAATTCCCCGTCGCGTCGAGCACGATCGGCCCGTGCTCGTACCGGAGTTCCGTCGCGACATCGGTGAGATCGCTCATGTCGTTCTCATCCGCGGGAAAAATTCCTGCGGCCTTGAGCAGCGGAACGTCGCCGGTGCGCACGCGGCTCACCGACGCCGACGCCTCGAACTCGCCGGCGCGATACCACCCGCCGAGCTCCACCGATGTCGAGTGACTCGCCTGATCGTCGCGATTCGTTCCTCCCCACGCGCCGCCGGCCCACACGCTGAACGCGTCGAATGCAAATCGCTCGCGCGCGAAGGTGCTGACACTTCCACCGCGCGAGAGCAGCGACGACCCGAACGCCGCACCGGAAATACCGGCCTCGGTGAACCAGCGTTCGCCCGTTCGAAGCGCGCCGGCGAGCGCGGCCTGCGCCGCGGACGCGCTGTCACCGGCAAAGGTGATCGCGCCCGTGACCAGCGTTGCAATTGTTGGAGAACCTTCGCGCCAGTTGATGCCAA
>DASYSH010000074.1:0-2106 GCA_036003525.1 Gemmatimonadaceae bacterium
CCGAAGCCAACGGTGTGCGCATGAGCATCGAGGATCGGGAAGATCAGACGATCCCGGAATCGCGGGCGCGGTTCGTCCTGCTCTTCGCGCTTCACCAGCAGGCCGATCTCGAGCAGCCGTTCGTCGACAAACCCGAGCGAACCGAGGTATGCGCGCATGAGACCGATTTCGCGCGGCGCGAATCCCATCCCGAAGCGGTCTGCAGTTTCGCGCGAAACATTGCGCTTCGCGAGGTAATCGCGCGCCGGCGCGCCGACGTCGCTCGTCCAGAGCATTTCACGGAACCACGCGGCGACGGTCGCGTTCAGCTCCCAGAGCGGTTCGCGCGGATCCGGCCCCTCACGGCGCGTCTGCACCTCGCGCACTTCGATTCCGGATTTTTCACCGACGTACTTCACGGCCTCGACGAACGACAGTCCAAGCCGCTTCTGAACGAACGTAAAAACCGATCCCTTTTCGCCGCACACGAAGCAGGTATAGCCGCCTTTCGGCTGCACCGAAAAATTATTGTTCGTGCCCTGATGGAACGGACACGGCCCGCGATATACCGAGCCGACCTTCTTCAGCCGCACGTGTTCGCCGATGATCGCGACGATGTCCGCGGCGTCCGCAACCTGCTCGACGACTTCCTGCGGTATCATGAAAGCTCCGCGATCGTCACGCCCGCGCCGCCTTCGTTCCACGCGCCCATCCGGAATGCGCGCACGCGCGAATCGCCGGACAGCATTTCGCCCACGCGTTCGCGCAGCGCGCCCGTTCCCTTTCCGTGAATGATCCGGATGGCGGAAAGATCGGCGCGTACGGCCGCATCGACGGCCTGCGTCACGGCGACTTCGGCCTCGTCCACGCGCATGCCGCGCAGATCCACTTCATGCTTTGCTTCCACGTCAGGCTGGTCACCGAGCAGCGGGATCGCGACCTCCGTCGGCTCGATGGCCCTCTTTGAAACGCGCTTCAGCGTTTTCAGCGGCACCGTGAGTTTCATGGCGCCGACCGAAACGACCGCGTCGCGGCCGCGGATCTCGACGACCCGCCCGGCCTTGCCGCCGAGCGTCGCAACTTCCACCGGAGTCCCGACTTCGATCGCGCCGGCCTCGCGCGCATTTTTTGCCGGCGCCTCGCGCTCCTTCTTGATCTCTTCGTCGACCGCCGCAAGCGCATCACCCGCTTCCGCCGCCCGCTGCTCGGCGGCGCGGCGCGCGGCAATCGCGGCATTCTCGATCTGGTCCGCGCCGGCGGCGCGCAGTTCCTTGATCGTTCGCTCGATCTCCTGACGCGCATCGAGCAGGTAGCGCCGCGACTCGCTGCGGGCGGCGCGTTCGAGTTCCCGCTCTTTCTCGCGCACGACTTTTTCGCGTTCGCTGACGCGCTCGGCGCGCGCGACCGTCGCGTCGTGATGCGCATCGGCGGCGATCTCGCGGTCTTCGACTTTCTTTTGCCGGGCCTCGAGATCTTCGAGCAACGCCGCGACGTCGCGTTCGCCCTTCGGCACGCGCTGCTCCGCGTTGCGCAGCACTTCTTCGGGCATTGCGAGCCGGCGCGCGATACTCAATCCATAGGACCTGCCCGGCACGCCTTTCACGAGCCGAAAGGTCGGCGCGAGCGCTACTGCGTCGAACTGCAGAGAGGCATTCACGACGCCCGGAACTTCGTGTGCCAGCTCTTTGAGCGCGCCGAGGTGCGTCGTGGCGATCGTGGTGGTTCCGCGGCGCGTGAGTGTTTCGAGAATCGCCCCGCCGAGCGCCGCGCCCTCGACTGGATCGGTGCCCGACCCGAGTTCGTCGATGAGCACGAGCGACTGCGACGTCGCGTCACGCACGATCTCGGTCAGATTGCGCAGGTGCGCGCTGAATGTCGAGAGCGATGCTTCGATCGACTGTTCGTCGCCGATGTCGGCGAAGAACCGGTCGAAGATCGCGATGACCGAGCCGAGTCCGACCGGCGCCGGAATTCCCGATTGCGCCATCAGGGAAATCAGCGCGATCGCCTTGAGCAGCACCGTCTTGCCGCCGGTGTTCGGTCCGGAGACGAGCAGCGTGTGCTCGCCGGCGTCCATCGTGAGCGCGAACGGCACGATCGTCGAGCGATCCCGCGCGAGCAGCAGCG
>DASYSH010000075.1:0-2769 GCA_036003525.1 Gemmatimonadaceae bacterium
AAGCTCGCGAAGAACTTGTCGGGCATCAAGGCGATGAGCCGCGTGCCGGGCCTGATCTTCGTCGTCGACGCAAAGAAGGAAAAGATCGCGGTCGACGAAGCGAACAAGCTCGGCATTCCGATGATCGCGATTTGCGATACGAACTCGGATCCGGACGTCATCACGGTTCCGATCGCCGGCAACGACGACGCTATCCGCTCGGTGGAATTGATCACCGCCGCGATCGCCGACACGATCGTCGAGGCGCGTCGCGAAGCGCCGGTCCGTGAAGAAGGTGATGAAGAAGGCGGCTACACGTACTCATCCGATCGCGGCGCAGAGCCGGCGAGCGGCGATGACCGCAACAAGAAGAAGGGTGGAAACCGCCAGCGCCGCCGTCGCGCCAAGCCTGAAGCGATTGCCCTTCGCTTGAAGGATGGTTCGGCTGCAGAAGGCGAAGCGGCCGAAGAAGTTTCCGAGGGAGAGGTTGCTGAATAACTCATGAGTGCAACAATGATCACAGCCAAGGATGTCGCCGCCCTTCGCGCCCGCACGGGCGCCGGGATGGGCGATTGCAAAAAAGCGTTGGAAGAGGCGGGTGGAGACCAGGAGAAGGCCATCGACATCCTCCGCACGAAGGGGATGATGAAGGCCGAGAAGCGCGCGGACCGCGCAGCGTCGGAAGGTCAGATCGTCACGTGGGTCAGTGACGACAGGACACTCGGCGTCATGATCGAACTGAATTCCGAGACGGATTTCGTCGCGCGCAACGAAGAGTTCGTCGCGCTCGCGAAGCTCGTCGCGGCGCACATCGGCACGGACACGACGCTCGAGGGCGTCGCGGAAGTCGGCGCGGATCATGCGCTGCTCGCCAAGCAGTGGTCGCATGACAAGTCGCTCACCCTTTCCGATGTGGTCAAGGCCGCGGCGGCGAAGACGGGCGAGAATGTCACGCTCCGCCGCGTCGCGCGGTTCACGTCGAGCGGCACGATCGGGTCGTACCTGCATCACAACGGCAAAGTCGCGGTGCTTGCGGAAATTTCCGGAGCGACGGGCGAGGGCGCAGTCTCGCTCGGCAACTCGGTCGCGGAGCATGTCGCCGCCGGCGTGCCGACGATCGCCATTGCGGTTCGCAAGGAAGATGTGAACCCCGATCTCGTCGCCCGTGAAAAGGCGATCTTCGTCGCGCAGGCGAAAGAGAGCGGCAAGCCGGATGCGATCGTCGAGAAGATGGTCGCGGGTCGCATCGACAAATACTTCAAGGAAATCACGCTGCTCGAGCAGCCGTGGGTGCGTGACGACTCGAAGTCGATCGGTCAGCTCGTGAAGGAAACGCCGGGCGCGGACATCAAGCGTTTCGCGCGTTTCCAGATGGGTGAGGCGTAAGCCGAATCCCATGCCCGGATCGAAATCAGGATCCGCGTCGAAACCGCTCAAGTACCCCCGGGTGCTGCTCAAGCTCTCCGGCGAGGCGCTTGCAGGGGATCATCGTCACGGATTCGATTTCGATTCGATCACGAAGTACGCGAAGGAAATTAAAAAAATCGTCGAGACCGGCGCGCAGATCGGCATGGTCATCGGCGGTGGAAATATCGTCCGCGGGTCGCAGCTCTCGAAGATGGGGCTCGATCGCGTCAGCGCGGACTACATGGGGATGCTCGGCACGGTGATCAACGCCCTCGCGTTTCAGGATATCCTGGAGCGTGAGGGCGTCGACACACGCGTCATGACCGCCATCCGCATGGAAGAACTTGCGGAACCGTACATCCGCCGGCGCGCAATGCGCCATCTCGAGAAGGGGCGCGCCGTGATTTTCGCGGCCGGCACGGGCAATCCGTATTTCAGCACGGACACCGCGGCGGTGCTGCGCGGAATCCAGATGAAAGCGGATCTCATCATCAAGGCCACGAGCGTCGATGGCGTGTACTCGGCCGACCCGAAGAAAAATGCAGACGCCAAGCTGTACGAGCGCATCAGCTACCGCGACGTGATGCTCGAAGAACTCGGCGTGATGGACCAGACCGCGATCACGCTCTGCAAGGAAAATTCGCTTCCGCTGATTGTTCTGAACATCAATACGCCGGGCGCTGTGATCAAAGCGATCCGCGGCGAACGGGTGGGGACCCTGGTTTCATGAGCATTCCAACTATCCTGAAGGATTGCCGCACACAGATGGAAAAGGCCGTCGAGGCCGTCAAGCGCGACTTCGGGTCCGTACGGTCGGGCAAGGCATCGCCGAGCATGCTCGACGGCGTGAAAGTCGAGATGTACGGATCGCTGATGGCGTTCAACCAGTGCGCGAATGTCTCCGCGCCGGAGCCGCGTCTGCTCGTCGTCACGCCATTCGACAAAGGCCAGATCAAGGCGATCGAAAAAGCGATTCGCGAATCCGGGCTCGGACTCGACCCGGCGGTCCAGGGCGCGATCATCCGCGTCCCGCTGCCGTCGATGAACGAACAGCGCCGCAAGGAGCTCGCGAAACAGGTTCACAAACACGCCGAGGACGGCCACATCGCCGTGCGCCATGCGCGCACGCACGCCCGTGAGGCGTTGAAGAAGCTCGACGGCCAGTCCGAGGATGACGTGAAGCACGCCGAGAAAGACCTTCAGAAGTCTCACGACGAATTCATCGGCAAGATCGACGCGCTGATGAAGGCCAAAGAAGCAGAAATCATGGAGGTGTGATGGCCACCTCCGCTCCAGCCGACTTTCTCTCGCAGATCCGCGTCAACGGCGCGGTTCCGCGCCATGTGGCGATCATCATGGACGGGAACGGCCGCTGGGCGAAGG
>DASYSH010000076.1:0-2000 GCA_036003525.1 Gemmatimonadaceae bacterium
ATTGGAGTTTTCGCGGCGACGACGGTGATCGGCCCGGTATTCATCCACGGCATCGCGTCGCGCACGCTCGCGGGACTCGCGCGCGTCGCGGAGCGCGACGCACGAACCGGAGCGCGCGCATGACGGTTCGACGCGTGGCGATAACGGGCATCGGCGCGATCACTCCGGTCGGTACTGGACGTGTAAACTTTTGGAACGGGATCCGCGCCGAGCGCTCCGCCGTCCGGTCGATGACGCGTTTCGATCCATCGATTTTCCGTTCGCACAACGCCGCCGAAGTCGACGACTTTCGTCCGGACGATCATATCGATGCGAAGCGCGCGAAGCGGCTCGACCGCTTCGGGCAGTTCTCGGTCGCAGCCGCGCGGCTCGCGATGGATGATTCGGGAATCAAGCTCGAGCGCGAAGACCGCGAACGCGTCGGTGCAATGATGGGCACGGCGCTGGGTGGAATCGGCTACGCCGAGGAACAACTCGGAAGATTTCTGAGCGCGGGTTTGCGCGCGGTCGACGCGACGCTCGCGCTCGCCGTGTTCGGCGGCGCGGCGAGCTGCAATATCGCAATTGAATTCGGAGTGAGCGGACCGAATTCCACGAACGCGATGAGCTGCGCGAGCGGCACGATGGCGATCGGAGAAGCGTTCCGGCAAATCCGGCACGGCTACGCCGATGTGATGCTCGCCGGCGGCGCAGAGGCGCCGCTCGCCCCGCTCTGTTTCGGCGCGTTCGCGCTGATCCGCGCGATGAGCACGCGCAACGACGACCCGGCGCACGCATCGCGTCCGTTCGACAAGGAACGCGACGGATTCGTGATGGGCGAGGGCGCGGTGGTGCTGACACTCGAGGAGTGGGACCGCGCCGAGTCGCGCGGCGCGAAGATTTATGCCGAAGTTTGCGGCTACGGCACGACGAACGACGCCCATCATATGACGGCGCCTTTGCCGACGGGCGCGCAGGCGGCGCGGTCGATGCGGCTCGCGCTCGATGACGCGCATCTTGCTCCGCGCGAAATCGGGTACATCAACGCGCACGGGAGCTCCACGCCGCTGAACGATCCGAGCGAGACGCTCGCGATCAAGCAGGTATTCGGCGAGCACGCGCACCGGATTCCGGTGAGCGGAACGAAGGGCTACTACGGTCACGCGCTCGGCGCGAGCGGTGCGTTCGAGGCGGCGATCTGTTCGCTCGCGTTTGGTGACGAATGGATTCCGCCGACGGTCAATCTCGAGACACCGGACCCGGCGTGCGATCTCGACTACGTTCCGCGCGCGGGACGCAGCATCCGCGTCGAGCACATGCTGTCGAACTCGTTCGGGTTCGGCGGCATCAACGCCGCACTGGTTTTACGGAGAGCGACTTGAATTCTGATGGAGATCAGATCGGCGCCGAGCGCGAGCGGGTCATCCAGACGCTATGCACGCACTTCGCGCACGATCACATCGACACGCAGGAACTCGAGCTCCGGTTCAAGCACGCATACGAGGCCCATACGAGCGCCGAACTGCGTGCGCTGGTGGCAGGGCTGCCCGCGCTCCCGGCGGAGGCCGGTCGGGCCGCGCCGATGTATGCGGTCGCGCCCACCGGACGGAGCGAACCCGATTCGAAACGCCACGTCGCGTTCATGGCGGGCGTGAAGAAGAAGGGACAATGGACGCCGGCGCGGCACAACGAAGTGCTGTGCGTCATGGGGAACACGAAGTTCGATCTTCGCGAAGCGATCATGCTGCATGGCGAAACCCACTTCGAGCTCACGGTGTTCATGGGCGAGGTCGAGTTCATCATTCCGCCCGGGCTTCGAGTTGAAGCGGACGGATTCGCGTTCATGGGTGAGTTCGACGATTCGCACACCGAAGGACTCGCGGCGGCCGGTGCGCCGGTGGTTCGCGTGACCGGAACAGTCGTGATGGGAGCGGCGAGGATAAAGACGCGGCTGCCGGGCGAGAGCGCGTTGGCGGCGTGGAGGAGGAAACTCGAGGGCTGAGGGCGGTGAGGGGTTAGGG
>DASYSH010000077.1:0-12751 GCA_036003525.1 Gemmatimonadaceae bacterium
GTATCACGAGGCGGATGATGATATGAACGCGAAGAAATCGGTGCTGCGGTCGCTGGAAGAAGCTCCGAATTATGTGAAGGCGCAGGAACTGCTGTTGACGCTTGTCGACGGCAAGAAGCCATAAGACCGAAGACCGAAGACCGAAACCACACTCAAACCGGAAATACACGTGGCCGCGAACGTTACGAGCCCAGCTCTCGAATCCTCCGACGACATTGCGCACGCCGACCGGCTCAAAGCCGGCTGCGACCAGATTCGCACGGAACTGCGCAAGCTGATTGTCGGGCAGGACACCGTCGTGGAGCTGATTCTGCTCTCGATCCTCACGGGCGGAAACAGTCTCGTGATCGGCGTTCCCGGTCTCGCAAAAACCCTGTTGATCAACACGTTCGCGAAAGCGCTCGATCTCAAATTCTCGCGAATCCAGTTCACACCGGACCTGATGCCGAGCGACATCACCGGGACCGACATCATTCAGGACGACCCCGAGACCGGAAAGCGGCATATGGTCTTCGTGCCCGGCCCGATCTTCGCGAACATCGTGCTCGCCGACGAAATCAACCGGACGCCGCCCAAGACGCAGGCCGCGCTTCTCGAGGCGATGCAGGAGCATCGCGTGACGGTGCAGGGAAAGACGTACACGCTTCAGGAACCGTTCTTCGTATTCGCCACGCAAAACCCGATCGAACTCGAAGGCACGTACCCTCTGCCGGAAGCGCAGCTCGATCGTTTCATGTTCGAAATCGTGATCGACTATCTCACGGAGAATCAGGAGGTCGACGTCGTGATGTCGACGACGTCGGTGCAGAAGCCCGACTTCAAGCACGCCGTTTCGGGCGAGGACATCCGGGGCTTTCAGCAGCTCGTGCGCCGTGTGCCGGTGGCCGACGCCGTCGCGCGGTACGCGGTGAATCTCGCGCGCACGAGCCGCCCGGGACCGAACGCGCCCGACTTCGTGAAGCAATGGGTCTCCTACGGCGCGAGCGTGCGCGCTCCGCAGCATTTGATCCTCGGCGGCAAAGCGCGCGCGCTCATGCAGGGCAGATACCATGTGAGCTTCGACGATATCCGCGCGCTCGCGAAGCCGATTCTGCGGCATCGCGTGCTGCTCAACTTCCACGCGGAATCGGAGCGCGTGACGTCCGACGCCGTGATCGACAAGCTGCTCGAAGCGGTTCCCGTTCCGCGGTCGGGAATGTGAACGCGGAAACGGAAAAAAGACTGCTCGATCCGGCCGTGCTTGCCAGGATTGGAAACCTGGAGATTTTGGCGCGCACGGTGGTCGACGGTTTTGTGAACGGCTTGCATCGCTCTCCGCACCTTGGGTCGTCCACGGATTTTGCCGAGCATCGGGCGTATATGCCCGGCGACGACATTCGCGGGATCGACTGGAAATTATTTGCCCGCACCGACCGCTATTTCGTGAAGCAGTTCGAGGCGGAGACGAACACCAATTTCATGGTGCTGCTCGATGTCTCGCCGTCGATGCGCTACCGCGGCGCGACTGAAGGAACGGGAAGCGTGAGCAAGCTTGACTACGGCTGTTTCCTCGCGGCCGCGCTTTGCTATTTCTCGAGTATGCAGCGCGATCGCGTCGGGCTTGCGACCTTCGACGAAGACGTGATCGAGTACGTGCCGCCGTCGTCGAAGCATTTGCGTCTCGTGCTGCACGCGCTCGAGCGCACGATGAACGCGCCGGAGCCCACTGAACGCAAGCCGGGCCTGTCGCGCGCCGCCGCGCTCGAGGAGCCGCTGGAGAAGCTGTCCGAGTCGCTGCGGCGGCGGTCGATCGTGCTGCTCATCTCCGACTTGTACGAGGAGCCGGACGCAGTGCTTGCGGCGCTGTCGAACGTGCGCGGCCGCGGCAACGACATGATCGTATTCCATTTGCTCGACCGGAGCGAGATCGAATTTCCATTCGCCGACGCGACGAACTTCGTGGATCTCGAAACCGGCGAGAAGATGCCGGTTATTCCGGAATATCTGCGCACGCAGTATCGCGAAGTGGTCGCCGCGCACACGGCAACGCTCGCGCGCCGGCTGCAGGAGCAGCGCGTCGACTATGCGCGTTTCGATACGTCGAAGCCGCTCGACAAGGCGCTCTTCACCTATTTGCTGGCGCGCGAGCGCTTCAGCACCGCGCGTTAGCGAATGGGACTGCTCGCGCCCGCCTTTCTCGCCGGACTGCTCGCGATCGGAATTCCGATCGCGATCCACCTGATCAATCGCGAGCGGAAAGTCGTGGTGCATTTTCCGTCGCTGATGTTTCTGAACAAGATTCCGTACCGGTCTGTGCGGCGGCAGAAACTGCGGCACCTCTTGCTGCTGGCGATGCGCTGTCTGGCGCTCGTGCTGCTCGTTGCGGCGTTCGCTCGCCCGTTCCTGCAGCGGCATACGGCGGCGGGATCGTCGCTGCTCGGGGCGCGCGAGCGCGTGATTCTCGTCGACCGTTCGTACAGCATGGGCTTCGCGGATCACTGGAAGCGCGCGCTCGACGCGGCGCGCACCGCGGGCAGGGATCTTTCGGGCAATGACCGCGCAACGGTGGTTTTCTTCGCGAATGATCCCGTCGCCGCGACGGAACCGACCGGAAGCCAGCAGCGCATCGAACGCGCGATCTCGGCCGCAAAGCTCAGCTCGGAAGGGACGCGGTACGAACCGGCGCTCAAACTCGCCGCGCAGATTCTCTCGGCGTCGAATCTTCCGCGCAAGGAGGTCGTGATGATCAGCGACTTCCAGCGCATCGCGTGGGGCCGCCGCGATGACGTGCAGCTTCCCGCCGGAACGGCGATGACGGTGGTGGACGTCGGCGGCGCAAACAGCAGCGACCTCGCGGTGACGCAGGTGTCGACCGACCGCGATCATGTCGGCGACCGCGATCGTGTTACCGTGACGGCCCGCGTCACGAACACCGGCGACGCACCGCGCACGGTGGACGCCACGCTCGATCTCGGCGGACGCGCGGTCGAGACCAAAAAACTCACCGTCCCCGCCAAAGGTGTGGCGCAGGCGCGTTTCGAGCCGAATGCGGTGCCCGCCACCGCGACGCGCGGCACGGTGCGCATCACGCACGATTCCCTGCAGGCGAACGACTCGTTCAACTTTACGCTCGCGCCGGGTGAGGCCGTCTCGGTGCTCATCGTGCGGCCGGCGAAACCGCGCTCGAACCAGAGCCTCTATCTGAGCCGCGCGCTCGAAATCGGCGACAAGCCCGCGTTTCATGTCGACGTGAAATCGGAGGATGCGCTGCGCGCGCAGGATTTTACGTCACGCTCGCTGGTCATTCTCGATGAAGTCGCGCCGCCCTCCGGCGCAACGGGCGCCAAACTGCGCGAGTCGATTCTCGCGGGGACCGGGCTGGTGATCGTCCCCGGCGATCTTGCCTCGGCGAAATGGAGCGCCGAGTGGCGTCCGCTGATGCCCGCAACGCTGGGCCCGGTGGTCGATCGCACGCGCGACGCGGGCGCGACCGTCGCGTCAGTCGATTACGCGCATCCGGTGTTCGAACTTTTCTCGGCGCCGCGCAGCGGGGATTTTTCCACTGCGCATCTGTTCAGGTACCGTCAGCTCGTTTCTCACGCCGACAGCGGTGTGATCGCGCGGCTCGACGACGGCGCGCCAGCGCTCATAGAGAAGTCAGTCGGCGGCGGAAAAGTCCTGATGTGGACGTCGTCGCTCGATGAATATTGGACCGACCTTCCGCTGCAGCCCGTTTTTCTGCCGTTCGTTCATTCGCTCGCGAAGTACGCCGGACGATATGGCGATGCCCGCGCGTGGTTCCAGGCGGGCGACGCGCTCGACCTGTCGCGGCACGGAGAGCTCACCGCGCCGTTCGTCGCCGACGCCGGCGCGGATGCGAGTGCGGCGCCCCTCGTGCTCGAGTCTCCTTCGGGACATCGGACTCCGCTCACCGCGTCGGGGCCTGAACATCTCGCCACGCTGAGCGAGCAGGGATTCTACGAACTGCGCGGGATTGGCACCGCCGCCGGCAGCGGCCGCCCGATTGCGGTGAACGTCGATCCAAAAGAATCGGATCTGTCGCGTTTCGACCCGAAGGAACTGGTTGCTGCGGTCACGGCGGCGCCGGCATCCGGTTCGGCGGCCGGCGGCGCCTCCGCCGCGCCCGCGGACTTGGAACGCGGACAGACCATATGGTGGTATCTTTTAATAGTCGCTTTGCTGCTGATGGCCGCGGAGACGGTATTGTCGAACCGTTTGTCGAAAGCAGACGGTCTGCGCGAGAGCGCAGGCTAGCGACGGGCAACGGGAGTGTGAGCAATGGGTAGCGTCCAAGGAATCACAGTCGATCAGGGGCGGCTCGCCGGCGTGGTGAGCGGCGTGCGCAATCGCTGGCGCCTGAAGCGCGCATTGCATGGCGCGACGATCACGGTTGCCGTCGCATGGGTCGCGCTCGCCATCTCGGCGTATGCAACCCGCGCGCTCCATTACGGTGACGCTTCGCTTTGGATTTTCCGGCTGATTTCGCTGGGCGTAATCGTTGCGTGCGTGGCGCGCTTCATCGTGAAGCCCGTCCGCGAGACGCCCCGCGACGCGCAGGTCGCGCTGTACATCGAAGAGCACGAGCCGGCGCTCGAAGGCGCGGTCATCACCGCCGTCGATATGCATTCGGGCGCCGCGACGGCGGTGCGCTCGCCGGCGCTTGTCGCGCGCCTGATTCAATCGGCGCTCGACCGCATGCGCCGCGTGGACGACGGCCGCGCGGTCGATGCCAATGACCTGCAGCGCACATCGCTGATTTTCGCCGCAGTCACCGCGGCTTCACTGAGCATCGTGTTGTTTGGACCTGCGACACTGCGCCATGGATTCGGCCTGATGCTCGCGCCATGGGGCGACGCCAATCCGTCGGCGGCATTCGCGATCAGCGTGAAGCCGGGCAACGCGACGATCGCAAAGGGCGGCGATCAGCTCGTATCTGCGACGCTGCGCGGATTTAACGCCGCCCGCGTCGACCTGCTCGTGCGCTCCGCCGATTCATCGGAATGGACGCGGGTGACGATGACCGCGGATAGCGCGGGCCGCTACAACTATCGTCTGTTCGATCTCGCGAAGGTCACTGAATATTCCGTTGAGGCGAGCGGCGTGCGCTCTCCGGTATACAAACTCGACGTCGCCGATCTCGCATACGTGAAGCGGCTCGATCTCGAGTATCGCTATCCTGCGTACACGCAGCTTCCGAACCAGCACGTCGACAGCACCGGTGACATTGCGGCGCTCAAGGGGACGATGGTGCGCGTTCGCGTCACGCCGACCCGGCCAACGAACGGCGGCCGCGTCATCGTGCAGGGCGGCGACACGCTGCAGCTCTCGCGCACGGCCGACGGCGCGCTGATCGCGATGGTGCGCGTCGAACGGGAAGGATTCTACAAGATCGAATTGGAGGGTCCCGACGGACGGATGGTAACGGGCTCGCTCGATTACACGATCGATGCGCTCCCCGATCGCCCGCCGACGGTGAGTTTCGTCAAACCGGGCCGCGACACGAAAGTTCTTTCGGTGGATGAAGTCTTCACACAGGCGCGCGCGCAGGACGACTACGGTGTCGCGAAGCTCGAGCTCGTGTATTCCGTAAACGGCGCGGCGGAGAAAACGATTCCGCTCTACGCGGCGTCGGGGAAAGTGATGCGCGAAATTTCCGCGGGTCACACGTTCATGCTCGAGGACGAGCATCTCGTCGCGGGAGATGTCGTGTCGTATTTCGCGCGCGCGACCGACAACAATGCGGTGAGCGGCGCGCAATCGGCCACGACCGATATTTACTTTCTGCAGGTTCGCCCGTACGGTCAGGATTATCGTCAGCAGCAGGGCGGCGGCGGTGGCGGCGGCGGTGGCGGCCAGCAGGACAATCCGGGTCCGCTCTCGGAGCGTCAGCGTCAGGTGATCGCCGCGACGTTCAACACCGCGCGCGACAGCGCCACGCTCGACAAGAAAGCGCTCGAAGAAAATCTTGCGACGCTCCGGCTCTCGCAGCAGAAGCTGCGCGAAGAAGTCGAGGCGCTCGCCAAGCGACTGGTCGATCGCGGCATCGCGGCGAGCGATTCGAATTGGAAAAAGATCGCGACGATCTTGCCGAAGGCCGCCGCCGAAATGGACAGCGCGGAAAAGGTGCTTGCGAAAGGAACGCCGCATGGTGCGCGGGACCCCGAGACGCGCGCGCTCGTGCAGCTGCAGCGCGCCGAGGCCGTATTCCGCGACATTCAAGTTTCGCAGGGCGGCGGAGGCGGGGGCGGCGGAGGCGGCGGCGGTTCGAAGGCACAGGACCTCGCCGACATCTTCGAGCTTCAGAAAGACAAGATGCGCAATCAGTATGAAACTGTTCAGCGCGGCCAGGAGCAGCAGGCGCAGGACAAGGCCGCATCGGAAGTCGATGAGACGCTCGACAAGCTGAAGCAGCTCGCGCAGCGCCAGCAGCAGGAAGACGAACGCATGCGCCGCAAGGCGGACAGCATGCGCACGCCGGGCGCGAGCGGCGCGTCGAACGGCGACGGCGAACGCGATCTTGCGAATCAGACCGAGCAGGCCGCGCGCCAGCTGGAGCGTCTTGCGCGCGAGAAACAGTCGCAGCAGCTCGCCGATGCGGCGCGAAAACTTCAGGATGCGGCGAACTCGATGAAGCAGGCGGCCGCAAACGGTAAGAGCGGCGGCAATGAATCGCGCAACGCGAGCGATCGTCTCGCCGAAGCGCGCCGTCTGCTGGAGCAGGACAAAACCAACGGGGCGAAGCAGGGTTTGAGCGACGCGCAGAAGAGTGCGCGCGCGCTGGCGGAACAGGAGAAACAGGTCGCGAGCGATGTCGCGAAGCTTGGCGAACAGGGCGTCGGTGCGACGACGCCCGAGGCGCAGCAGCAGAAGCAGGCGCTGCAGCGTTCACTTGCGACGGAGAAGGGCGCGATGGCGGATTCGCTGCGCGATCTCACGCGGCGCATCGATCAGCTGGCGAACGAACAGAGCCGCGCGCAGCCGGGCGCAGCGCGCGCGCTCGGCGAAGCTGCAGATTCGATCCGCGCAAAACGGGTCGAGGAGCGCATCCGCGCATCGCAGCTGCAGCTCGGCGCGGCGTCACAGCAGTATCTCGACAACCTCGAGCGGTCGATCGGCGAAGGACTGAACGACCTTGGCCAGCGTTTGCAAAAGGCGGGCGAGGCTTCGTCGCAGTCGGCCGCGGGTGAGCGCCAGCAGGCGGCGCTCGACCGTATGCGCGAGCTGGTGAAGGGAATGGAAACACTCGACGATCGGGTCAAGCAGCAACAGCAGCAGGGCGGCCGGCAGGGGAAAGACGGCCAGCAGCAGAATGGCCAGCAGCAGAATGGCCAGCAGCAGAATGGTCAGCAGCAGAATGGCCAGCAGGGGAAACAGGGCGAACAGCAGGGTCAGCAGGGCAAGGGTCAACAAGGTCAGGGGCAACAAGGTCAACAAGGTCAACAAGGCCAATCACAACAAGCCCAAGGTCAGGGACAACAAACCCCTAACCAAGCACAACAATCCCAAGGCCAAGGTCAGCAAGGCCAGCAAGGCCAGCAAGGCCAGCAAGGCCAGCAAGGCCAGCAAGGCCAGCAAGGCCAGCAAGGCCAGCAAGGCCAGCAAGGCCAGCAAGGCCAAGGCCAGGGTCAGGGTCAACAAGGTCAGGGTCAGCGACAAGGCCAGCAGGGCCAAGGCCAAGGTCGCGGTCAAGGCCAACAGGCCCAGGGCAACGGCGGCCAAGGCGGTCGCGGCAGCGCGATCGGCAACGGTGTCGCGCAGGGCGGCCCGGGCGGAAATCGCCTCTCACAAGGCGACGTTCGTCAGTTCTCGAACGAGATGCGTCAGCAGCTCGGCGAAGCTCAGGCGTTGCGCAACGATCTCGCGAAGCAGGGCGTCGACGTGTCTGCGCTCGACCGTGCGCTCGCGGCGATGCGCGCAGCCGCGGACGACGACAAACTGAAAGACGAAAAATCCGGCGGCGAACTTCGCACGCAGGTCATCGATGGCCTCAAGGCGTACGAGTTTGCCCTGCGCCGCTCACTCGAGGGCAAAGGCGACGGCCAGGTTCTCAGCGGTCGCACGGGTGACGTCCCGCAGGAATTTCGGGCGTACGTCGAAGAGTATTATCGTTCTATAGCGCGTTCCAAACCGCGCGAGCCAAAATGAGTCGTTTGAGGAGAGCAAAGTGTCAGTCAAAAAACCGGAAAATCCCGAGCTGAAAGCCAGGCTCACGCCCGAGCAGTACGAAGTCACGCAGTGCAGCGCCACCGAACCGCCGTTCAGGAACGAGTTCTGGAATCATCACGAAGACGGGATCTACGTCGACGTCGTCTCCGGCGAGCCGCTCTTTTCTTCGACTGACAAATTCGATTCCGGAACGGGCTGGCCGAGTTTCGTGCAACCGATCGTGAAGGAGAATGTCGTCGAGCACTCCGACAACACGTTCGGCATGCGCCGAGTCGAGGCGCGCTCGGCGAAAGGCGATTCGCACCTCGGCCACGTTTTTCCCGATGGCCCCGGCCCGACCGGATTGCGCTACTGTATCAACTCCGCATCGCTGCGCTTCATTCCGAAAGCGAAACTCGAGAGCGAAGGCTACAAGGATTTCCTTCAGCTCTTCGCGGGAGGCGACAAGTGAGCGCGATCGAAACGGCGACGCTCGCCGGCGGATGCTTCTGGTGTCTCGAGGCGGTCTATCTCGAACTCAAAGGCGTCACCGGCGTGCAGAGCGGATACGCGGTCGGCAAGCGGCCGAATCCGACGTACGAGCAGGTGTGCGGCGGCACGACCGGGCACGCCGAAGTCGTGCAGGTCTCGTTCGATCCCGAGATCGTGAGCTACAAGGAATTGCTCGATGTATTCTTCACGATTCACGATCCCACGACGCTCAATCGCCAGGGCGGCGACAAGGGCACGCAGTATCGCTCGGCGGTTTTCTATGAATCGCCGGAGCAGGAGCGCATTGCGCGCGAGACCATCGCCGAGTTCACCGCGGCGAAAGTCTGGGACGATCCGATCGTGACCGAGGTCGCGCCGCTGGAAAAATTCTGGCCGGCTGAGGAGTACCATAACAATTATTTCGCCCGCAATCCGCAGAATCCATACTGCGCGGTGGTGATTGCGCCCAAAGTTTCCAAGGCGAGAAAGCTTTTCCTCGAGAAGCTGGCAAAATAGATGTCAGCTCTCCGCTAAATCGCCGACCGCTTGCTGCCCACCGCTAAGCCTTTAGCTCACAGCTGACCGGCTTAGCCGTGTGCAACAAGCGATGCGCGATTTAGCGGAGAGCTTTTTACGCCAGATCGGGCCTCAGCACTGCGGCGCCGCGCAGATACGCGTGGACCGCGGCCCTGCCCGACGGTACGGCGTTCAGCATCACCCGCAGACACCGCGCCGTAACCCCCGGCACGGACATCTCGACGGCGCACAACATCGGCACCTCATCCCAGCCCAGCGCTTCACGCGCCGCGCGCGCCGGAGAATCGCTCGCGATATCCGGCGTGGCGGTGAAAAACGCGCTGATCACATCATCGTTCGTGAGATCGTTGCGCGTCATCAGCGCCGTAAGCAGCTCGTGAATCGCATCGCGCACGAGCGCCGGATCGTCGGCCGCAATCGTCGTGGCGCCGCGAATCGCGCGGAATACGTCGTGCTTCAGAGTCATGATCGAGATCCGGGTGTAGGGCAATAAAAAAAGCCCCCGGATTTTCCGGAGGCCGTGGGTGATCGCGAGCGCAGAACTACTTAGATGCGCGCGCCGCCATGGTCTCCGCTGAGGGGCCGATAGGTAAAATAAAAATAGAAGTTGCCGGAGCGGTTGCGCATCGTGACGGGAAATCTCAAACAGTGCACGCCGAATCTCAACGGGCGTCCGACCACATGGCGCCGTCGTTGCAGTTCCCCCAAGATTTATCCGGTACTTATCCGTTTGTTTCCGCGGAAATCCGCGATTCAGCCGTAATACCCAGCCAAGCCAAGACCCCGATGCGCAAACTGCTTTGCCTGCTCGCCGCACTCTGCGCTCCGATCACCACGCACGCGCAAAAGTCAGTCGACTGGCCCACCTACGGCAACGATGCCGGCGGCCTCAAGTACTCGCCGCTGTCCGACATCAATCGCACGAACGTTGCAAAACTCGCCGTCGCCTTCACCTGGGAGGCGCACGAACTCGCCATCTCCGCAAGCGAAGGCCAGAAAGCCGCGCGCCCAGGCCAGTTCCAGGCAACGCCGCTCGCGATCCACGACACGCTCTTCTTCTCGACGCCGTTCAATCGCGTCATCGCGCTCGACGCGAACAGCGGCCGCCAATACTGGGCGTACGATCCGCAGCCGTGGAAAACATACGGGCAGCCGAGCAACGGCACGGGCTTCGTGCACCGCGGCGTCGCGACATGGACCGACGGCAGGCAGCGCCGGGTGTTCATGAACTCGCGCTGGCGGCTGATCGCGCTCGATGCCGCGACAGGAAATCCGATCCAGTCATTCGGCACACATGGCGAAGTCGATGTCACGCAGAATCTTTCGCGGCCGGTTCGCAAAGAGCATTACACGAACACGTCGCCGCCGGTCGTCTGGGGAAATCTCGTCATCCTCGGCAATGGCGTCGGCGATCGTCTCGTTTATCACGGTGATCCGCCGGGCGACATCCAGGCATTCGATGTGCGCACGGGAAAACGCGTCTGGCGCTTCAAGACCGTCCCCGAGCCCGGTGAAGTTGGCAACGACACCTGGCAGGATGGCGCGTGGAAATACATGGGCCACACGAATGCGTGGGCGCCATTCACCGTCGACTCGGCGCGCGGATATGTGTATCTCCCCGTCGGCACGCCGAGCGACGACTGGTACGGCGGCGAGCGGAAGGGCGCCGATTTGTTCGGCGAGACGGTCCTCTGTCTCGACGCGCGCACGGGCAAACGCATCTGGCATTTTCAGACTGCGCATCATGGACTGTGGGACTACGATCCGCCGGCTCCGCCGAATCTCGTGACCGTGAATCACGACGGCAAAAAAGTCGACATCGTGATCGAGCCCACGAAGCAGGGTTTTCTCTTCGTGTTCGATCGCGTCACCGGAAAACCATTGTGGCCGATCGAAGAACGCGCGGTGCCGCAGAGCGACGTTCCGGGCGAAGCGAGCTGGCCCACGCAGCCGTTTCCGACGAAGCCGGCTCCGTTCGCCAAGCAGGGCTTCACGCTCGACGACGCGATGGATCTGACGCCTGAGCTGAAAAAAATGGCGGTCGATGAACTTTCGAAATACAAACTGGGGCCGCTGTTCACGCCGCCGTCGATGCAGGGCACCGTTGTCGCGCCGGGCGTGATCGGCGGCGCAGGGTGGGGTGGTGCAGCGGTCGATCCTGAAACTGGATGGGCGTATGTAAAGTCGTCGAACTCGCCCGCGTTCATGATCATCGAGAAACACAACCAGCCGAGTGACACGGTGGACACACCGTACATGGCGAACCTCGGAAATCAGGGGCCCGCCATTCGATTCGGCGCTGCAAGCGATGGGACACGTCCGTGGCGGCCGCTTCCGATCAACAAACCGCCGTACGGCAACATGACCGCGATTGATCTCAATACCGGCGAGACGAAATGGTCGATTCCGTTTGGCGACACGCCGGACATTCGGAGTCATCCCGCACTGAAGGGCGTCGCGCTTCCCGACAAGCTCGGTGTCAGCGGCTCGCCGGGTGCGATGGTCACCAAGGGCGGCCTGGTGTTCGCGACCGGCGGAGGCAGCGTGCTGTATGCGATCGACGCGCGCGACGGCAGCACCGTCTGGCAGTACGATCTCGGACAGATCGCATATGCGAACCCGATGACGTACCGCACGCGCGACGGAAAACAGTTTATCGTAATCGCGACGGGATCCGGCGCGAATTCGAAGCTCGTCGCGTTCGCGCTCAAGAATTAGCGCGGCACTTACTTCACAGAGCGATTCAAGAAAATGGCAAAAACAATTCGCGCCGCGGTGATGACCGCGCCGCGCAAGCCGGTTGAAGTGCGTGAACTTCCGTGGCCGACGCTCGAGCCGGGCGCGGCGGTGCTGAAGACGCTCTACTCGGAAGTGTGCGGCACCGACGTGCACTTGCTGCACGGCAAACTCGCCGGCGTGCCGTACCCGATCGTGCCGGGGCACGTGTCGATCGGACATCTCGCGGAAATTCGCGGCAGTGTCACCGACATCAACGGCGATGAATTCCACGAGGGCGATCTCGTGACATTTCTCGACGTGCACGAGACGTGCGGACGCTGCTACGAGTGCCTCGTCACCAAACAGACGACGCGCTGCCCGTCGCGTCGCGTGTACGGAATTTCTTATGGCGTCGCAGACGGGCCGCTCGGCGGATGGGCAGACCACATCTGGATGAAGCCCGGTGTGAAGATGCTGCGCATTCCAAACGGCGTGGATCCGGTTTCGTTCATCGCCGGCGGGTGTGGCCTCGTCACATCCGTGCACGCGGTGGAACGTGGCGATGTGCGCCTCGGGTCATCCGTTGCCGTCCTCGGCGCAGGTCCGGTGGGGCTGGGCGCGATCGCGCTTGCGAAGCTTGCAGGTGCGCACCCCGTGATCGCGATCGGCGCGCCGGAGCAGCGACTGGAATTCGCGAAAAAAATGGGCGCCACGCACACGATCAGCCTCGATGTGCCGCCCGCTGATCGCGCCGCGCAGGTTCGCGAAATCACCGGAGGCCACGGCGCCGACGGACCCGAACTTTGAATTTGCGCTCGCAATTGACAGCACGCCGCTCGCGTCGCTGAACGACCTGCTC
>DASYSH010000078.1:0-3405 GCA_036003525.1 Gemmatimonadaceae bacterium
TTGGCGGGAGGCTGTTTGAGAAGACATTTTTTCATTGCTTTTCAGAGGCACAATCGTTAGTTTTTAAGGTCGGTGAAGGGCACCAGAATTCGGTCTTTATTCGCGCCTCAATTCCGGTAGTTTTTCGCCCAAACCCCATCCCCACGAATGGCAAAAACGAACGACGCCGCCGCTCCGAGCTACGACGCGTCAGATATTCAAGTTCTCAAAGGCCTCGAAGCGGTTCGCAAACGTCCCGGGATGTACATCGGCAGCACGAGCTCCCGCGGCCTTCACCACCTCGTTTACGAAGTAGTCGACAACTCGATCGATGAAGCGCTCGCCGGCTATTGCGACACGGTGAACGTCATCATCCATCCGGACAATGCGATCACCGTCATAGACAACGGGCGCGGCATTCCGGTCGACGTTCACCCGGTCGAAAAAATTCCCGGCGTCGAACTCGCGATGACGGTGCTCCATGCCGGCGGCAAATTCGACAAGAGCAGCTACAAAGTTTCCGGCGGATTGCACGGCGTGGGCGTCAGCGTCGTCAACGCGCTCTCGGAAACGCTGAAGGTCTGGATCAAGCGCGACGGCCAGGAATACTTCATGGAGTTCCGCCGCGGCGACACTGTGCGGAAGCTCGAAGTGCTCGGCAAAGTCGGCGCGAAGGAAACTGGCACCAAAGTGTGGTTCAAGCCCGACGCCGAGATCTTCACCGAGCTCGTCTACGATTACGCGACGCTGCAGTCGCGCCTCCGCGAACTCTCGTACCTGAACAAGGGCGTCACCATCACGCTCAAGGACGAGCGCCCGGGTCAGGAAAAATCGGAGACGTTTCACGCGAAGGGCGGCCTCAAGGAATTCGTCGCCTTCCTCGGCGGAAACAAGAAATCGCTGCATCCCGAGATTCTGTATCTCGACATCGAGAAAGACGATGTGGGGATCGAACTCGCGCTCCAGTACAACGACGGCTACAACGAGAACATTTTCTCGTTCGTCAACAACATCAACACGCATGAGGGCGGCACGCACCTCACCGGCTTCAAGTCGGCGCTGACGCGCACGATCAACGCGTACGCGGCCAAGGGAAACGCGCTGAAGAAATCCGATTTCACGCTCTCCGGCGAAGACGTGCGCGAAGGCCTCACGGCCGTGCTGCATGTGAAGGTGCGCGAGCCGCAGTTCGAAGGTCAGACCAAGACCAAGCTCGGCAACTCGGAAGTCGAGACCGCGGTGAAGACGGCGGTCAACGAGTGGCTCGGCGGATTTCTCGACGAGCATCCGCGCGTCGCGAACATCATCATCGAAAAGGCGGTCAGCGCGGCGCGTGCCCGTGAAGCGGCGCGAAAGGCGCGCGACCTCACGCGCAAAAAGTCGGCGCTCGACGTCGGCAACTTACCTGGCAAGCTTGCCGATTGTTCTTTGAGTGATCCCGCGATGTGCGAGATTTATCTCGTCGAGGGCGACTCGGCCGGCGGCAGCGCGAAACAGGGGCGCGACCGCATGTTTCAGGCGATCCTGCCGCTGCGCGGAAAAATTCTCAACGTCGAAAAGGCGCGCATCGACAAGATTCTGTCGAACGAGGAAATCCGCACGATCATCACGGCGATCGGCGCGGGGATCAAGGACGAGTTCTCGATCGAGAGCGCGCGCTACCACAAGATCATCATCATGACGGACGCCGACGTTGACGGCGCGCACATTCGCACGCTGCTGCTCACGTTCTTCTACCGGCAGATGCCGGAGCTGATCGAGTCCGGCTTCGTGTACATCGCGCAGCCGCCGCTCTTCCGAGTCGCGAAGGGGAAAGAGGAGTACTACGCGTACGACATGGCGGAGCGCGACGAGATCGCGAAGAGGATGAGCAACGGCGACGGCAAGTCGTCGCTGAACATCCAGCGCTACAAAGGTCTTGGCGAAATGAATCCGGATCAGCTCTGGAAGACGACGATGGACCCGGAGACGCGCACGATCCTCAAGGTGAATGTCGAGGATGCGATCACGGCCGACGCGATTTTCCAGACGCTGATGGGAGATGAAGTCGAACCGCGTCGGGTGTTCATTGAGGCAAACGCCAAGTTCGCGTCGAATCTGGATATTTGAACTGCAACCGCGTTCCCGCGGATTTCGCGGAAAACGGCCGCTGGATTGTACGACCTGATCAAACACAACTTTTTGGGGGAACCGCAAAAACGCGTCAGGTGAATTCAACCGGTCGTCGCAACAGCCTTCGCAAGTTGTTCGGCCGGCGTGTGAAAACCCAGCGTTTGACGTGGTCGCATGTTGAGTTCACGCGCGACCGCGTCGAGCTGGCGCTGGGTGAGGTGGCCGAGATTCATGCCGTGCGGAAAGTACTGGCGCAGTAAGCCGTTCGTGTTCTCGTTCGAGCCGCGTTGCCACGGACTGTACGGATCGCAGAAGTAGACCGCCACATTCGTCGCGATGCTGAAGCGCGCGTGCTGCGCCATTTCACTACCGCGATCCCAGGTGAGCGACCGCATCAGGCCCTGCGGCAGACGCCGAGCGCCGCGGATGAGCGCCGTGACCACGGTCGTCGTGTCTTTTCCCGTCACGCGCACGAGCTGCACGTACCGCGTCTTCCGCTCGACCAGCGTGGCGATATGTGTGTTGTTCGCGCCCGCGAGGAGATCGCCTTCCCAATGGCCCGGGACAGCGCGGTCTTGTACTTCGGCCGGGCGTGCGGCGATGGACACGATATCCGGAATGTTGCTTGGGCGCGGTGTCGCAGAATCGCGCCGGCTGCGGCGCATCGGATGGCGGCGACGGAGATGTGCGATGAGCTCCTTCTTCAGCACGCCGCGCGCCTGAATGTAGAGACTCCGATAAAGCGTTTCGTGCGAGATCCGCATCGTCGGATCATGGGGATATTCCATCACCAACCACGCGGCAATTTGTTTCGGTGCCCATCGCGCCTGGAGCCGACGCGCGACCACGCGCCGCAACCGCGCGTGCTGCGCCAAGTAGCAGACCTTCGGGCGGCGGGCGCGGCGCCAGGCGCGCGCATCCGCTTGCACCGCTCGATAGTGACGACGACCGCCATTCCGATGAATCTCGCGACTGACCGTCGACGGCGCACGGTGAATCACGCGCGCGATTTCGCGAAACGACATCTGGGCGGCGAGGCCTCGGGTAATCGCCTCGCGATCCGCCGCGGTCAGCGCGAGGCAGGAGCGCCGACGCGGCGGCTGACGGATGCCCCCGTCAGCCGCGAGCACGTGAAAAACCGACGCTTTGTGCTTCCCGAGCGCGCGCCCGATCCCGGCGATCGACTCGCCCGCCTTCCACCGCGCCCATAACTCCCGGCTCTGCTGCGTGGGGATGCCCCATCGACGTGCCACTGAACCACCTCCGGTGAAAGTGGGTAATCAAACCCTGTTGCATTCACCGGTTGAATTCACC
>DASYSH010000079.1:0-2750 GCA_036003525.1 Gemmatimonadaceae bacterium
GACAATAGCAGACATTTTCGCGATCTCGTTGCGCTTAATCCGTCAGACGAAGAACTCGCAATCGCTTCGCGATGGGCTCATGACAAGAACGTCGGCATTGAATACCAAATCATCATCGTCCGAGTGATCGAACATGTCATCAAGCTTCGTAAATAAATCCGCCCGCGAACTGGAAGAAGTCGTAACGCAGGTCGCGTGGCAGCAGTGGCGCGCAATTGGCGGCTCTGCAGCATCCAAAGAACGCTGGCATTCGATCGTCGATCCGGAGGCGCTGATCCTCGCCTCGTTGTTTCTTGCTGATCGCGAGCCGAGGATCGAGGACATTCTGTTGAGTTGGGTCGAGGCTAATGCGCCGCTGCTCAGCGTTCAACGTCTCAAAAATCTCCAAGCTGCGTACCCTCGGGAAGTCAGAGCTCGTGTCGCTGAGTTCGCGCGTCGCGCGAAGGCTCTCGCGCGCCACCCAAGATGGCGTGCGTTGGCGAAAGACGCGGAGGCCGAGAGCCTGCCGGCACTGCCCGACGTGCGCCGCGCCACGCGGGTTCCCTCGCGAGATGCAGCGAGTCTCTTGCTCCGCATGCGACTGGCGTTCGGCGTCGGAGTAAAGGCAGATGTGTTATCGATGGCGCTCGGAAATCGCCGCCCGGTGACTATTCGCGACGTAGCGGACAACCTTGCCTACACGCCGGTCGGAATTCGGACCGCGGCGCACGATCTCTATCTCGCGAACTTCGTCACCAAAGTCAGCGACAAGCCGCTGACCTTCACCGCCCCGATCGCGCAGTGGCGAGCGCTGCTCGGTCTTACGCATCAACCCCACTGGGCGACGTGGCACCACTGGTTTGCGTTCGCAATCGACTACGTCGCATGGAGCGACGTTCTTCGCGTGAGACCGATCGGAGACTACGCAGTTGACGTAAAAGCTCGTGAACTCATCGCGCGGCACGAACTTTTCTATCGGTACGCTTCACAATCGTTCGGCGCGTCCGCCGTCAGCGAGGGTGTGGGCTCATATGCCAAAGCGATCGAAGCGCTCATCACGTGGCCGCGTCAGCAAGAAGCGCGCGCCGTCGCCAAATCATAGCTTTCGAACTCTTACGTAAACTCTAGCGTTATTCCCGGCATGGACGCTCTCTCCGACCTCCTCCGCGTAGTACGACTCGACGGCGCGTTTTTCTTCGCCGTCGAGGCCGCGGATCCGTGGAGCGTCGAAACGGTCGCGGCGCGCGATCTCCAGCCGCGCATCCTGCCGCACGCCGAGCATCTGATCTCGTATCACATCATCACCGAAGGCCGCTGCTACGGAAATCTCCTCGACGGCGACGCAGTCGAAC
Organism: Gemmatimonadaceae bacterium; assembly: GCA_036003525.1. Lineage (GTDB taxonomy): Bacteria > Gemmatimonadota > Gemmatimonadetes > Gemmatimonadales > Gemmatimonadaceae > Fen-1231. The sequence goes on from DASYSH010000079.1 coordinate 1,332, forward strand.
TCGTGCCGGGCGATGTGCTCGTTTTTCCGCACGGCGATGCGCATCTCATTTCATCGGTGCGCGGCAAGAAGGTCAATCCGAATTCGCATACGACGCAGCTCGTGCGCTTTCCGAACTCCGCGCGAGTCGGCCCAACCGGCCCAACCACCACCTCCATCATCTGCGGATTCCTCGGCTGCGATCGCGGACCGTTCAATCCGCTGCTCGCGTCGCTGCCGCGCATGATGCATCTCCGCGGGATGTCGAAAGGATGGATCGGCGGGTTCACGCAACAGCTGATCAACGAATCGCGCGAGCAGCGCTCGGGATCGGAGTCGGTGCTCACGCGGCTCGCCGAGGTGATGTTCATCGAAGTGCTGCGCCGCTATGTCGACGAACTTCCGCCAGGGCAAACGGGGTGGCTTGCGGGATTGCAGGATGAAGTCGTCGGCAGAGTGCTGATGCTGCTGCACAGCAGGCCGGCGCATCACTGGACGCTGCCGGATCTCGCGCACGAGGTGGCGTCGTCGCGCAGCGCGCTCGCCGAGCGGTTCAGTTCGATCATCGGCCAGCCGCCGATGCAGTATCTCACGCAGTGGCGGATGCAGGTCGCGGCAAATCTATTGGCGCAGAGCAGCACGAAAGTTTCGGCGATCGGCGCGCAGGTGGGCTACGAGTCCGAGGCGGCGTTCTCGCGGGCTTTCAAGAAGGCGACGGGGCTCGCACCCGGCGCGTGGCGCGGCGCCAAGCGTCCCGTCGCGGACGGATGAGCAGGAACTGCGGACGCGGAGCCATGTGTGCGCCGCGCCAATTTTGCGATAATAATTACGTGGTCATTCAGACCGCCCCTGAAAATAGCACAACTTTTTTTGATCAAGGAGGCGAACAATGGGAAAACGCAGCAACAAACTCGCGGAGCGTCTCGAAAAGGGCGCCAATGAACTCGACAGTTTCGCCAGCGGACTCAGTGACGCGCAGTGGCAGAAGCGCGTGAAGGATGGCCGCAAGGTCGGCGTGGTCGTGCACCATGTCGCGAATATGTATCCGCTCGAAATTCAGCTCGCGCAGGGACTCTCGATGGGGAAGCCGATCGCCGGGGTCACGTGGGATGATGTGCACGGCATGAACGCGGCGCATGCGAAGGAGTTCGACGGCGTCACGAAAGCGGATGCGCTCGCGCTGCTGCGCAAGAACAGCGCGGCGGCCGCCGCGGCGATTCGCGCGCTGAGCGATGACGAACTGGATGGGTCGTCGACGATCTCTCTGAATGCGGATGCGCCGCTGACCTGCCAGTTCATGCTCGAGGATCATGCCGTGCGGCACAGCTATCACCACCTCGCGGCGATTCGCGCGGCGGTGCAGTAGGGCGCGTCATTCTCGTGCGAGCCTTGACGGGTACGATAGATAGTTGCATATACTACTATCGCCTTTCAAGGAGCC
>DASYSH010000080.1:0-4132 GCA_036003525.1 Gemmatimonadaceae bacterium
ACCGAAACCGCGAGCCGCGAAGACTTCAACGATCAGGCCGGGATCATCGAAGGCCCGGTGCTTTCGCTGAAAGACGCCGAAACGCTCTGCGCGTTCGCGCGATTCTGCGATCCGGCGGGGCAGGTGTGGAACCTCGTGAAGCAGACGGACGAGGAGGGACCGCGAATTCAATTCCTGCATGAGGCGGGACATTGCCCGGCCGGGCGGCTCGTCGCGGTCGAGAACGAAAGCGGCGCAGACATGGAAGAGCGCTTCGAGCCGTCGATCGGACTGGTCATCGACACGCGCGCGAAAGTGAATGGGCCGCTCTGGATTCGCGGCGGGATTCCGATCGTCGCCGGCGACGGATACGAGTACGAAGTGCGGAATCGCGTCGCACTCTGCCGGTGCGGGCGGTCGAGCAACAAACCGTATTGCAACGGATCGCACGCCGCTTAGCGCGTATCGGCCGGCTCGGCCGGCGGCTGAACCTCATAACCTGACGCGAGCCAGGCCGTCAAACCTCCCGCGAGCGGCCGCACCTTTTCGATTCCCCGGCGCTTCAGCTGCAGCGCGGCGCGGGCGCTCGCGAATTCATTGGGGCACGTGCAGTAGATCACGACCTCCTGGTCGGTCGGGATCTCCGCCGATCGCTGGTCGAGATCGTCCGGTGACATTCGCAGTGCGCCGGGGATCGTTCCGGGCTGTGCCTCGACTTCGAGCGCGTGGCGCAGATCGAGAATGAACGTCGGCTCTGCGGCATCCAGTCGCCGCTTCAGCTCCTCCGGAGAAATTCGCGCCATGCGCAGGCGGTGATACAGCAACTCCCGCCTCGCGAGTTTCCAGCAGAGATAGAGCGCGAAAAGCGCGCCAAGCAGCTGCAGGCCGGTGGCGCCGAAGCGCGCGCCGGCCTGCATGATTTCTTCGATGCGCGCGCTGAAGATGGAGCCGAGTCCGATGCAGACGGCTGCCCACGCGAGAGCGCCGAGCACGTTGAGGACGATGAATGTGCGTCGCGGCATGCCGACTGTCGCGGCAATCGGTTGCGCGGCCACACCGATGAACCCCGGCATGAACGACGCGATGACGAGAGTGCCGGTTCCCCAGCGGATGAAAAATTCGCGAGCGTGGCGCGCGCAGTAGTCCGGTTCCAGCGATACGCGGCAGAGCAGTCCGAGTATGTCGTTGCGGCTCCGTCGCGCGAGCTCGTACCAGAAGAGATGCGCGCCGACCGATGCCACCACGGTGAGGCCCATGATCCGGATGAGGTCGAGCTGTTCGTCCGCCGCATACGCTCCCGCCGCGATCAGGACGGGCGTCGCGGGAATCGGTGCGCCGAGTTGATCGATGAGCACGAGTACGAACAGCACCGAGTAGCCGTGCCGGAGCAGAAAATCGAGCTCGTGGTGCATGATTTATACTAGACGTCGAACGGCACTGCGGCCATCGCGCGCCCTTTGATTGCGTCCGCAATCCAATGCACGTCCGCGCAGTGGATTGATTGCACAACCCGCCGAGCGTACTGTTAGGAATGGGATCGATTCTGTACTTGGAGAAATCGATGCCTGTCAGTCTCAGAGAGACTCGCGTTTTGCGGGAACGTTTTCGGCGATGGACGTTCGCTTCGCGGCTCAGGACGCGAAGATAGCCGACCACTTCCGGGCGCACACCCGCTGGATGCTCGGTGCGTGGACGCCGATCTTCCTCGCCATTCTCGGCCTCTGGTTTCGGAAGTAGTACACCTCGCCAGATCGGTTCCTGAGATGCGAAGTGCGGCAGCGGGCCGTTTGAAATACTATATAGAATGCGAATCAACATCCCGCGGGGCGCAACGCTCGCCGTTGTCGCAATCACGCTCGCTGTCGCCTCGTGCGGCAAAGGCACTCCATCTCTCCGCGGCGACTGGGACTACTACCGCACACTCGGCGGCAAACCCAGCGGCGGGTTCGACGGCATCCGCCGTTTCGGGTTCGCCCACTTTGAAAAAGCCGACACCGCGGGCGCGTGGATCAACCGCCGGCTCGGCACTCCGCTAGAGCACATCAGCCGCATCACCGTCACCGGCGACACGGTGATGCTCGCGCTCGCCGCAAACACATCGATCCGAGCGCGAATCGCCGGCGACACGATTTCGGGACAGTACTACCGCGGTAACGAGGCGACGCAGCGAGTGATGTTCGTCCGCCGAACAACCCCGCCGGTGTACGAACCGTACTACTCGCTCTGGCCCGGGCCCGTCTCGGATTCGACTTTCGCCTATACGATCGACCCGGTCGTGCCGATGCGCGCCCGCGATGGCACAATCCTCATGAACTTCGTCGGCACGCCCGCGGGCAACGGACCGTTCGGCGTGGTGATGGAGCGCACGCCGTACCTGCGGTTCGATACCGCGGCCGCCAAGTTCTGGGCCTCGCGCGGCTACATCTATATAAAGCAGGATGTGCGCGGGCGCGGCGGCTCTGAAGGCGTGCTCGACATGAACGCGATGCAAGAGAAGGACGGGTACGACGCGGTCGAGTGGGCGGGGAAGCTTCCACACTCGAACGGCAAAGTCGGAATGATCGGCCGGTCGAACCCCGGTCTCTATGCGTGGTACGCCGCGATCGCGGCGCCGCCGCATCTCGCGGCGATCGCGCCGGCGGTCGCGACAGCCGATCCACTCCGTATAGTCCCATACATCGACATGGTCTTTTCGCCGACGATCGTGCCCTGGCTCTGCCTCACGCAGGTGAAGGACAAGCAGTCGGACATGAGCAATCTCGATGTCGAGACGGCGTTCAACAGCCTGCCGGTGATCGCGAGCGCGAAAAAATCGGGCTGCGGCGATCCCAAGTACTGGAACGACTGGTTCGATCACCAGAAGCTCGACGACTACTGGCGCGGACTTAGTATCGAATCGAGACTAAATCGCGTGAAGGTCCCGGTACTCGGCATTGGTGGCTGGTACGACGACGCGCGCGGCACGATCCGCAACTACATGGGGATCGACTCCCTGAAGAAGAAACCATTCCAGCGCCTCTATATGGATGCGGGCGCGCACAAGGGGATCGATTACGTCAACGGAAACTTCGGGCCGACGGCGCGCGTCGACTCGCGCATGCTGCAGCTGCGCTGGTTCGATCACTACCTGAAAGGAATCGACAACGGCGTCGATCGCGAGCCGCCGGTCGACATCTTCATCCAGGGCGACAACAAGTGGCGGAAAGAAAATGAATTTCCGCTCGCCCGCACGAAGTGGACGGACTTCTACATTCACTCCGCCGGCAAGGCGATCGGCGCGGCAGGCGACGGCACGCTCGACACGCTTCCTCCAAAAGCAGAACCCGCGGACACTTTCACGTACGATCCGAGGAAGCCAACTCCGTACCTCGTAGACGCGCGCGAGCTCGAGCTGAGCCTCAACGAGGACTATCAAAAAGTCCACGCGACCCGCAAAGATCTGCTCGCGTTCACCTCGGCGCCGTTCACGAAAGAAATGGAAATCACCGGCCCGATGTCGGCGACGATCTACGCCGCGAGCGATGCACTCGACACGGACTGGAACGTGATGCTGCTCGATGTCTTCCCCGACGGGCGCGCGATGCGCATCCAGGATGGCGTCGCGCGTGCGCGCTTCCGCGAGGGATTCGACAAACCGAAGCCGCTCGTGCCCGGAACCGTTTATCAGTACGACATCGATATGTGGTACACGGGCATCGTCATTCCCGCTGGCCACAAACTGCGCGTGACGATCGCGTCGGCGGCGTTTCCGAAGTACGACCGGAATCTCAATACGGGCGGCGACAACGAGCGCGATACGAAATTCGTGAGCGCGCATCAGCAGGTGCTGCACGACGCCGAGCATCCGTCGCGGATCCGGCTGCCTGTCATTCCGCGCTGAGCATCGCATGACGACAACGATCGATCGGCGCACGCTTCTGAAGTGGGCCGCGCTAGCCGCGGTTACGCCGTCCGCCGGGGCGTGCGCAGGCGCGTTACGCCCGGCAAGCTTCGGCCCGGATGCGCGTCGCTTCGCGCGTGTGCGCGTTTCTCCGGAGCGCGTCATCCGGCAGGTGGTCGGCCTGAGGCCCTACCGGAAGAGCGGATTTCGCGTGGCGGCCGAGTCGTTCGGCGACAAAACAATCGTCCACAACTACGGCCACGGCGGCGGCGG
>DASYSH010000081.1:0-3873 GCA_036003525.1 Gemmatimonadaceae bacterium
TGATGACCACGTGGAAACGCGGCCGCGAAATTTTACGCGAGCGTCTCACGGAAATTTCGATGCCGCTCGATTCGTTCCTCACGAGCATCGGCAAGAGCACGATTCCGCGCGTGCCCGGAACGGCGGTGTTCATGACGTCCGATTCAGACGGCGCGCCCGTCGTGCTGCTCCACCATCTCAAGCACAATAAGGTGCTCCACGAGCGCGTGATCCTCCTCTCGGTGCAGACCACCGGCATCCCCGAAGTGAAGAACGACGAACGGCTCACCCTGCAGCAGATGGAGCACGGATTCGTGCGCGTCGTCGCGCGCTATGGCTTCATGGAATCGCCGGACGTGAAGCACATCATGGAACTGCTGCGACGGCAGGGCGTGAAGTCACGCCCGCTGGAGACGAGTTACTATCTCGGCCGCGAACAGCTCATTGCGCGGAACAAGGCGTGGAAGCGCGGCGGGTCCACGATGAACATCTGGCGCAAGCGTCTGTTCGCGATCATGGCGAAAAACGGACGCAGTGCGGCGGAGTTCTTCCAGCTTCCGCCGAACCGCGTCATCGAACTCGGAACGCAGATCGAGTTTTAGAAGACCTAAGACCGAAGATGGAAGATGGAAGACCGGGGATGGAAGGCCGAGAAGACTGTTCCATCGTCGATCCTCCATCTTCGATCCTCCATCTTCCATCTTCCATCGCATTTTCCTCTAGATGATAACGCGACGGCCGATCCGCGTGGTCATCATCGGAATCTGCAGCTTCATCCGGTTGAGTTCTGTCCGCATCTTGTCCATTGCGGCCGGCAGCTCGCGATCGAGGTCCTCGCGAATCCGCGGCATGTCGCGGTCGAGCTCCATTTTCATGCGCGGTATGGCGCGCTCGATTTCCGCGCGCACTTCGGGGCCGATCTCCCGCATCCGATCGCGCACGGCGTCGAGCGCCGAGGCGTAGTCGCCGTTGTCATCGTAGACGCGGTAGCGCGCGCGCGGCGGCATCGGAGCCATCGGAGCCATGGGTGTCATCGGCTCCATCGGGCTCATCGGCGGCATCGGCGGCATCGGCGGCATCGGCACGCGGGGCATCGAGAAGAATCCCGGGCCGTCGCTGATCGAGTAGCTGAATCCGTGTCCGTTATCGAGATCTTTCGCGCGGCCGAGCGTGACTTTCACCGTGCGTGCGCGCCCTCCGCCGACGACCGAAAGATCGACCGTCTGCCCCGGTTTGTGCTTCGCGATTTCCCGCTGCAGGCGTGAGACGCGCGACTCGGCGACCGATGCGTCGCCGACATCTTCTTTCGGCACGCGCAGGTCGATGCCATCGACGCTCGCGATGCGATCACCCTCGTTGAGCCCGGCTTTGTCGGCGGGCCCGCCGTCGGTGACCGCCGAGACGAACACGCCGGCGGTGTCGCGCTTGCTGCCGTTGGATCCGAGCGAAACGCCGAGCACCGCGCGCTCGTCGGCACTCTGCCGCGTCATGCGCTCCTCGGAGAGATCGTTTGCCGCGACGGTTTTCACTCTCACGGACTTGTAACGCCCGTTCCAGACTTCGAGCGTCACTTCGTCTCCGGCTTTGATCTTGCGCATTTCGCGCACGAGTCGGTTCGTCATTGCGCCGGACATGTCGGACTCGCCCGCGTCTTCGCGCGCGAGCTTGAGGCTGACCCCGTTGATCGATGCGATGCGATTCCCTTCCTCGAGTCCGGCTTTCTCGGCCGGGCTTCCGGGCGTCACCGATTCGATGAGGAGACCGAGCGTGTCGCGCTTTCCGCTCGCGCTTGTCGAAATGCCGAGCATCGCGCGATCGTTGTCGTCGGCGTTGGTGCGATTGCTCATGGCGATTCGCGCGCGCGGAGCTGTCGTTTGCCGCGCCTCCGCCATCGGCGCGGTGACGGCGAGCAAGAACATTGGCACAATGATTTGACGCATATGACCCTCTGTGTTGGTTTTTTCGGTCCTCGGTCTTCGGTCCTCGGTCTTCGCCATCTACGACACCAGCGCATCGCCAAACGGTTTCCTCCGTAGGCGCCGGGGCCCCGGTTCGCCATATTTCCCGTCATGACAGCGACAGCCGACAAGCCGGATCTCCACACGTTTCAGCATCACTGGCAGGATGAAGCCGACGCGGCCTATCTGTATCGCGTCCTGGCGTCGGTCGAGCCGGATGCGGCGAAGCGGGACGTGTACCAGCGTCTGGCGGAAGTGGAAGACCGGCACACGGTGATCTGGGAGGACGTGATCACGAAGAACGGCGGGCGCGTCGGAAAATTCTCGCCTGCCGGACGCACGCGGCTGCTCGCATGGCTCGGCCGCCGTTTCGGACCGAGCTTCCTGCTTCCGATGCTGATCGCCGAAGAGGGACGCGAAGTAAAGAGCTACCTCGACCTGCATCGCGAAACGCCGAAAGGCGCGGCCGGCGGCGACGAAGCGCTTTTGCTCGCGCGCGAATCGAAGGAGCACGCGACCACAATTTCCGGCCTGGCGGGCCGCACCGGTGAGCCGTGGCATGCAACCGCGTCCGGCGGGCTGCTTCGCAACGTGATTTACGGATTCAACGACGGGCTCACGGCGAATTTCGGGCTCGTCGCGGGCGTAATCGGCGCGACGGTGCTCGCGCAGGACCGCGCGATCATTGTCGCGGGCGTGGCGGGATTGATCGCGGACGCCCTCTCCATGGGCGCGAGCGGATATCTCGCCGCCAAGAGCGAGCAGGAGGTGTATGCGCACGAAATCGCGATGGAGAAAGACGAGATCGCGCTCATGCCGGAAGTCGAGCGCGACGAGCTCGCGCTGATTTACGAGGCGAAAGGAATGCAGCGCGATGCGGCGCACGCGCTCGCGACGGAGGTGATGGCCGATCCCGAGCGCATGCTGAAGGAGCAGGTGCAGGAGGAGCTGAAAATCGGCGGCCACGAGGAGTCGCCGCTGCGCGAGGGATGGATCACGGGTTCAGCCACGGCGATCGGTGCGTTCATTCCGGTGTTCCCGTTCATGTTCTGGAGCGGGCACACGGCGATCTGGGTTTCGTTTACGGTCGCGATGGCGAGCCACTTTCTCGTCGGCGCGGCTCGTTCGGTGTTTACGGGACGGAGTGTATTCCGCTCAGGGCTCGACATGTTCGTCGTCGGCGTCGGCGTTGCGGTGGTCGGCTATTACGTCGGAGAATGGATCGCGCGGCTTATCGCTTAGAGCGGTGAGCGGTGAGCTTTGGGGTGACGGCGACTTCGGCGCGAGCGGTCGGCCGCATCCCCTGCCAAGCAATTGGCGGCCACACACTTTAGCTACGCAGACGCGCGCGCACTGTACGCGCGGCCCACACTGGCCCGCGCGCGTTGTGCACAAAACATGTTGGGGAGAGAATGGTTCGGCAGGGAGGGATCGAGGGGCTCGCGCAGAAGTCAGCTCAAACCTCAGATCTATTTCTTCTCCAAGTCTCGAATCCAAATATTCCGGAACCGCACCGGATGCTCGTGATCCTGCAGTCCTAACGGCAGCCGATCCGGCAGCACCGAATACGGCGGACGCGTCATATGTGCGGTCGGACCCACCGGCTCGACATTGTCCTGCACGAGCACGCCGTTGTGAAACACCGTGAACCGCGCGGGCTTCAATAATTTTCCGGACGCGTCAAATCGCGGACGATGAAAAACGATGTCGTAACTCTGCCACTCGCCCGGCTTGCGGCTCACGTTCACCAGCGGCGGATACTGACCGTAAATCGACGCAGCCTGTCCGTCCGCATACGTCACATTCTCATACGAGTCGAGCACCTGCACCTCGAACTTCCCCATGAGAAACACGCCGCTGTTGCCGCGATCCTGATCTTTTCCCTTTGGCGGATTCGGCGCCATCCATTCGACGTGAACCTGCGCGTCGCCGAAAC